>JAPUGI010000235.1 GCA_027292925.1 Gammaproteobacteria bacterium | reverse complement strand
CGGCCACGGCTGCAATTGGCCTGACCCACGCGCCGAGGGCGACTAGGCCTGCAGCGTCTACCTCGTTCATCCCATAAGCCTGTACGGCGAATAGAGAAAAATTGTCAAATCCCTTAAAGCCGACGTAGGCACACATCACTATCAGCGCCTGGAGCCATACGGCAGGTATGCGCATGACAATCTTGATATGAACCCAGGCGCTCTCCTTCTCAGGTTCCACGCCGCGTACAATCGGTCCGGGATGTGATTCCAATACAACGAACCATACAAATACACCAGCCGCTGCCGTGACAATCGAGTAACCAAAGATAATAGTGCTAAGTGCCTGCCTTTTATCTTCAAAGGATGCCGAGCCATAGCCTTCCGGAAAGAAAAGGCTGAAAAAAGCGACTGCGACGGAACCCATACCCGCCGCCAGTAAGCCCCGACCTCCATCCAGCAGCCCATACGCTCGTCCTTGCGCATCGTGCCCACCCCAGTCTCGTGTGGCACGTATCAACGATGCCCAAAATAGCAGGATTGTCGTAACCCCGAAGAAACCCCAGAGGATGAGTGCCCCCCGGTAGCTGGGCAGAGTGGCCATGTACAGCCCGCCAGCTGCGGTCGACCATAGCGACCAAGCAAGAAGTTTTCGGGCCGGAAACCGGTCTGCTAGAGGGCCACCGGGAAAATAGGCGAGCATGGCGACAATGCCATAGATTCCAAGCGCAGACCCCAGTTCCGTGTTGGTAAACGAGAAAACCTCAAGAACCGTAGGGCGAAAGAAGCGTGTGATATGGAAGGGCAAGGCATAAACAGCTTCGCCCGCGACGATGAGACCCACCAGATACATGACACGATGGATTGTCTGTGACCTGCTCGACATTAGATTCCTTACAGCTTCAGTTCAACAATCAATGAAGTTTACGGGGACTTCAATCACATTTATGGCGAGCCCACCACGAGACGTTTCCTTGTAGATGTCTTTCATATCACGGCCTGTATCGCGCATGGTCTTGATAACCTTGTCCAATGATACAAAATGCTTACCATCCCCTCGCAATGCAAGCCGGGAAGCATTGATTGCTTTTACCGATGCCATGGCATTGCGCTCAATGCACGGAATTTGTACGAGGCCGCCGATGGGGTCGCAGGTCAACCCCAGGTTATGTTCCATGGCAATTTCCGCTGCGTTTTCTACCTGCTCCGGTGTACCACCCAGTACTTCCGTCAGACCGGCCGCTGCCATGGAGCATGCAGAGCCAACTTCGCCCTGACAACCAACTTCAGCCCCGCTAATTGATGCATTTTTTTTAAACAAAAAACCTATTGCACCCGCGGTCAAAAGGAATCTGACGCATCCCTGTTCATCTGCACCTGGACAGAAACGAACGTAATAATGCATCAGAGCCGGGATAATACCTGCCGCGCCATTGGTCGGTGCGGTTACAACCCTCCCACCCACGGCGTTCTCTTCATTAACGGCCAGTGCATAGAGATTGACCCAGTCTATTATCGTCAGTGGATCCCGTAGCGCGGCTTCGGGCTGACTGGCAAGCAGTTGGTACATGTCCGCGGCCCGGCGCTTAACCCCCAATCCTGGTAGGAGGCCGGTACTGTTACAGCCCTTTATGACGCAGTCCTGCATGACCTGCCAGATGTCGAGTAATCCTGACCTGATTTCAGCCTCGCTGCGCCAGACTTGCTCATTCCGGAGCATTATTTCGCTGATGCACATATCATGTTTTTTACACAGGCTGAGCAGTTCCGTGCCACTATCAAATGGAAAAGGTAAAGGGGTATCGTCCTCGCTGATAACGGCGTCATGAGTCTGGTCTTCATTAACGACGAAGCCGCCTCCTACAGAGTAATAAACACGGTCCGATAGTTCTTCCTTGTTTGGTGCAAGAGCAATGAAGCGAAGACCGTTGGGATGCCCGGGTAAGGATTTGCGTTTTTCAAAAATCAAATCTTTACCAGGATCAAATGTGATGTTGTGCTCGCCTAGTATGGCAAGCCTATGATTAGCCCGCAGTGAATCCATGCGATCGTTGATGGTTTCAACATCAACCGTCTCAGGCAAATCGCCTTCCAGTCCGAGCACGACCGCCCTGTGAGTTCCATGTCCACGACCGGTTGCACCGAGAGAGCCATACAGACGCACAATAATCTGGCTGACTTTCGAAATACTACCGTCAGTTTCAAGTGCTTTTGCAAAAATACGGGCTGCACGCATGGGACCGACGGTATGTGAGCTTGATGGCCCAATGCCGATCGTGAACAAGTTAAATACACTAATGGCCATCAAATTTACCGATGAGATTAAGGTGCCACCGAATTTTAGCAGGAAGGAAGAGAAGTGTTGCAACATATGGACCGCACGGAAAAATGATTCTTCTCTTGTAACTGTATGTATATACAGTATTATGCTTTTATGGATTCAGACCAGATCAAGAGCAAAAAGTCTCAACCTCTCAAAGGTCGTGGCGCATGTTCAAATCCTGGCAATCGATATGCTCGTTATTCAACTGAAGAGTTTGATGATGGTTGGAACAGCATCGAGGACGCCCCTGATTCCATAGCAACCGTGGTCCTTGAAGAACAGTGTAAGACGATTATTTCAAGCAACCAGTCACCTGATATACCTTTTACATTCTCCATCAATCCATACCGGGGATGTGAACATGGGTGTATCTATTGTTACGCGAGACCGACACATGCCTATTGGGATTTATCCCCCGGGCTGGATTTTGAAACAAAAATTATTACGAAACCTGAAGCTGCAAGACTACTACGAAAGACAATTTCCAAACCAAATTACAAGTGCCAACCCATCTGCATCGGTGCCAACACGGATCCTTATCAGCCGCTGGAAGCAAAACTCAACATCACAAGGTCAATCCTTGAGGTGTTACAGGAGTTCAGGCATCCGTTTTCCATTATTACAAAGGGCCAACTGATTAGGCGTGACATAGATATTCTGTCAGAGATGGCTGCCAACAATCTCTGTTCGGTTGCTGTAAGTGTTACAACCCTTAATAACGAATTAAAACGGAAGCTGGAACCGAGAGCGGCGTCCGGAAAGGCTCGCCTCGGTATTATCAAAGCACTGTCTGATGCGGGTGTAAGGGTCACTATGCTGGTTGCGCCTATTATTCCATCCATCAACGACGATGAGATGGAAGAAATTCTCGCCGTGGGTAAGGAAGCTGGCGCTGTCGATGCTCACTATATATTTCTGCGTCTACCACTGGAGGTATCAGGTTTGTTTCGCGATTGGCTGACGAAGCACTATCCTGACAGGGCTGATCATGTCATGAGCCTTGTGCAACAAAGCAGAGGTGGACGGGACTACCAGACCGGGTTCGGCAAGCGGATGGTAGGTGAAGGCGTCTTTGCAAAGATGATTAATGACCGGTTCAGGATTACCAGCCAGAGGCTCGGTTTCAACAAAAATGAACGGTTTGATTTGGATACAAGCCAGTTCAGGGATTTGAACGACCGGCAAATGAATTTGTTTTAATCAAAGACTGTTCAATCAAAGACAAGGTGAATTCGTCTGTTCCTCTTACCTTTGTTTTCAATTTTTGAAACACGCATCGGACCAATTTCCGATGTGTTATTGATATGAGTGCCGCCACAGGGTTGGAAGTCAACATCCTTCACGCGCACCATCCGGATATCACCTACGCCACGGGGTGGTTGAACTGACATGGTTCGTACGAGTTCCGGTTTCGCATCCAATTCATCTTCAGTAATGGATTCAAAAACGATATCGTGGGCTGCATCAATGAGTTCGTTCATCTGCCGGGTAAGTTCTTCTTTATCCAGTTTCTGATCTCCCAGATCAAAATCCAGACGACTTTTTTCAGCACCGACTGAACCACCCGTTACGGGTACCGGAACCAAAGAACCGAGCAGATGCATGCTCGTATGCATTTGCATATGACTATAGCGGCGCTGCCAATCAATCCCGGTTTTTACCACATCTCCTGGTTGCAGATCATGATCTTCAACCGCCAGGTGATGGAGAATGGTTCCATGGGTTTGGCCTTTGCGTGTATCGGAAACAATCAGCCGTTTACCTGAACTGGTTTCGATCCATCCAGTGTCGCCAGGTTGACCGCCACCGGTGGGATAAAAAATAGTCCTGTCCAGTTCAATGACATTTTTAGTCACTGCTACGATGGTGGCTTGAAGTTCAGTTAAGTAACTGTCCTTGTAAAATACGGCTTCTGTCATTTCCTGCCCGGTATAGATTTGAGTATTTAATGTATCATGTTTTCTCGGGCCCCGGTGCAGGTGCGTTCCATGAAGATATTCGATTTGACAGGCAAGACAGCCATTATCACTGGCGGTAATGGCGGCATCGGTCTTGGCATCGCAAGAGGGTTAGCGGAAGCGGGGGCTAACCTTATTATTTCCGGTCGAAAAAAAGACAAGAATGAACGTGCAGTTGACGAACTTCGAAGTATGGGCTGTCACTGCGTCGCGACGGTGTGTGACGTGGTCGATCAGTCACAGATCGACGCTTGTGTAGAGCTTGCATTAAACGAATTCGGACAGATAGATATCCTTGTCAATAACGCGGGGATCGCAATTGGGGGACCGCCTGAAGAGTTGTCAGAGGAAGCCTGGGATGAAGTGGTTGATACCAACCTGAAGTCGGTACTGCGTTTCTCACAGGCGGTACATCCACATATGAAAAGCGCAGGTGGCGGCAAGATCATCAATCTGGGCTCAATGTATGCACTATTCGGCAGTCCCGGGTCGATAGCCTATGCAGCCAGTAAAGGTGGTGTGATACAACTGACCAAATCCCTTGCTATTTCATGGGCGCGTCACAAGATTCAGGTAAATGCGATCCTGCCTGGATGGATATCCACGGATATGACTGCACCAGTGATGGATATGGAACCATTTTATGATCTGATCATTGCGCGAACACCGGAAGGTCGGTTTGGTGAACCTGACGAGCTTGCTGGGGCGGGAGTTTTCCTGGCATCAGCGGCTTCAAACTTTGTTACCGGTATTTCGTTGCCGGTGGATGGAGGTTACAGCATTGGATGACAATTTATTGTCAATCCTGCGGAAACCCTTCCTTAAAACTCTTAGAGTTAATATTGTCCAGGGGATATATAGGTCGGCGTACGTTTTCAAATGTAAGTTGATCGTAGTCAGAAGTACATACTCCACACCCGGCACATTCAATAATTTTCTTTGCGATAGGCATAAAGGTCGCGCGATAGTGGATCCTGCTTTTCAGCATCAGGAAGGTTTTCTCCAGAGGATCAATACCGAGGCTGTAAAAGCAGCCTAGATCGTAGGGTTCAACATGCCTGGAGATAATAATGATCTCGACATTACCTGTATCCAGGACAACCGTCTTTCCCATATACATGTTGGCACCGGTTGCCATCGGGCCTTTGACGGTAAACCGACCATCTGAAATGAGGCGGACCTTACCGGTTACCTCAAGTGGACTACTCTGTACAGCAAGAGCATCCATATGAAATCGGGCTCCCAGCGAAACGGTGACTTCGGTTCCGACTCCAGCCGCAATCAATTCCTCCACTGCAGCAGGGTCATGAATTCCGAACGCCGCGACGTCTTGCAAACCCTGGTCCAGAATTTCACGAAGTACTTCGGTTGTGTCCATGGTTCCGCCTGATGCGGTATTGTCATAGTGATCGAGAAGGATGATCGGACCTTCTCCAGGCTCATCGGCGGCATCCACGCCGGCTGATACTGAATCTGCCAACGGCTCTAATTTGTAGACAAAAGATTCGCGATGGCCCCAGGCCATCTCAAGTAGCTCATCACGAATTGACTGCGCCTTATCCATGTCGGTGTCCGTGACAACGACCACGCTTAATCCGGCGTTTAGGATATCGGCGTGAGGAAACCCGGTAAAAAGACTTACCGCCAGCGCTTCTGAACTTTCCAATTCCTGTACTCGCAGTTGCAACTCCCGGTTCGGAAAATCATCCGTCCCCTGACGCATAACATGAGGGAGCATGGGTGCGTTGCCCCATGCCATTGTGGGTGCGGTCTTTCCTTCGAGATAGTCAAACAACACAGTTGCAGCGCGAATTCCCGTTTCATAGGTATCGATATGGGGATAGGTCACGTAGCCGGTTATCACGGTTGAGTTCTCCACCATACGGGGATATAAATTGGCATGCATGTCGAGACCTACAGCGATGGGAATGCCAGGGTAAAGCTGCCTTAACCTCTGTAATAGTTCACCTTCGCCGTCTTCAACCGATTGCGTGACCAT
>JAPUGI010000234.1 GCA_027292925.1 Gammaproteobacteria bacterium | reverse complement strand
TAATAGCCGATCATAGGTCTGCAACGCCAGTACGTAATTTTGACTATGTGCCCATGCATTACCGAGGTTGAATAAACCCTCTACAGTTTCGTCTCTGGAAAATATTTCAACCGCAGCGTCAAAATCTTCATTTAGATAGTAGGCAACCCCTTTCCAGGATTGATTGTGAAACTTCTCGGCTGCACCTCGATACTCGCCTTCTTTAAATAGCAGATATCCCTGTTGATCAGGTGTCAACCACAGATTCTTGAAACTGAAATCCTCAGCCATCGCGGGCGTTGGCTGGCCGCTGATCATTAGCAGAAACACCCATTGCAGTGTCCAGCCTTTGCGAAACCAGAATAGGAACAGGGGAACGAGGAACCAGCTGATGTAGTAACCCATATCTACCCAGGGTCTGGCATCGTCATCACTCATTACCAGATGGTTATCGATTTGCCTGGCCAGCCTGATGATGTCGGATTTATCATGAGTGACTATTTGGAAGTAGCCATCGGTGTCACTCGCTATGTCTTCGAGTTCCTGTTCCTGAATGGGAATAAAGGTTTGTATTGACCGCTCATTAAAGACACTGTGTCCAATTCCCAGGATCAGCAGTTGATGATCATTCCCCGCGAAATACTCGCTGAAGGCACTTTTTGATTTCGGACTGACACCATCAGTAATCAGCAATATCGTGCCTGGCACATGGGAATCCTTCAACATCTGATCAGCGATGGGTAACCCCTTTTCCGGAAACTTCCCCTTACGCGGCATGATATCCGGATTAACCGCATGCAACAGATTGGCAACGACATCTGTGTCATTTGTCAATGGAATCAGGCTGTGTGCGCTGCCCGCGTATACCACGACACCCGTTCGTGATCCTTTTCGTTTCTGCAACAGATCCAGAATCTTTTGTTTTGCTCTTTGCAATCGTGATGGTTGCACGTCCTGCTGGGACATGGTTCCGGAAACGTCCAGGATGACAACCAGAACTGACTGATCTTCCACAAATGGAGATGGCTGCCTGCTCCAGGTCGGGCCAGACAACCCTAACATGGAGACGATCATCACCAGCACCGAGAGGTTAATCGGATTAAGCCAGCGCGATTGGTCGGGTTTGATAACTAATGCCTCTAACAGGTGTGGAGCGATGGTCTCTTGCCACTGGGTGTTAGCATTCCGAACATTGCGCAGATAAAGCAGACTGCCGACTAAGGGAATCATTCCAACGAGCCACCAGGGGCGCAGCAAATGGAAATACTCGAACTGGCCCAGGTCGATAGTGTCAAACATGATCGGGGACCTTTTGCAGTCGCCGATTGGAAAGCCAGACGTTAAGGCTCATCAAACTAAAGAAAACAATATAGACTGCCAGTACAATGGAGAGTGGATAGTGGTGTAAGCTCAGCCTCGGTCGATAAGCTAACGTTTCAAATATTTCGGGCTCAAGCCTGGTGATATCAGCATGAGCATAGCTAAGTTGTTCGTTATCTTCTGCCTGATAGAATCCGCCTCCTGTCAGTTGTGCAATATCTCTAAGTACCTCTAAATCCAGAGATTCTTCTCCGGTTGCCCCGGGATCACCCACCGCAATGGTATAAATTTTTACCTGCTTTTCCCGAGCAACCCTGGCGGCTTCAATCGGTGGTACTTTGCTGCCTGTATCATTGCCATCAGTCAGTACAATTAATATACGGTTGTTGCTGTCACTGTTTTCAAATAGCTTGATCGCCAGGCCGATAGCGTCACCGAACATGGTTTTATTGCCTGCCATGCCAACTTTAGTCTCGGTTAATAAGGTTAGCCATGTTTGAATATTGGTAGTGAAAGGTACCTGCAGATAAGGGGATTCACCAAATACGATCAATCCCAGGCGGTCACTTTCTCGTTGCCTCGCAAATTCTGCCAGGACCAGTTTAACGGCTTCAAGACGGTTCAGAGAGGTTCCATCGCTGGTTATGAAATCTTGTGTGTCCATGGAGCCAGAGAGATCTACCGCGATCATCAGATCCCGGGCCGACTTTTCTCGAACAATGGGCTCTCCGATCCACACTGGTCCGGTGAGTGCACAGATAATCAGGAGCCAGGAGATGGCTAACCAAAATTTCTGGAAGAACAGTCGCTCAAGGATTACAGCGCCTGACTGCGGCGACTGTCCTGACAACGCGACCCGGCGTGCAAAGAACGGCACCTGCACAGAGTCTTTTTTTTCCTTATAGGCTGGTGCCAGCCAATAGACCAGCAAGGGCGCAGGCAGCAACAGCAACATCCAGGGGTTTGAAAATTCCAGCAATTAGTTAACCCCCTTGTGGTTGGTAATCCATTGCTTTGTCATGTCGGTAATCGCAGCAAGCTCTGTCGCATCGCTGGTCGTCGACCCTTTAGATTGATGTGCCAGGTCGACTAACAGCTTTCCTCGACTCGTTGCGAACCCGGAACCTGGTGACTCCGTTTCAAGAAAGGTCAATAACTCATCACCGGAAAGTCTTGCGACTTTAGTCCTCGGGTAAGCCTGTAACGCCGTTAGTTTGAGAATAAAAAGCAGTTGCTGTGCCAGGGCATCTGGTGACGATGGAAGTTGGATGAGTAAAGCTGAGGCATCACGCCGGTAACCGTCTTTCCTCCATTTAAGTGCGAACCGCCACAGTTTAAAGATAACGAAAACGCCTAACAGGAGGGCGAGTAATTGCCATCCAATAGCAACAGGGTATAAGGGTATCGCCTGGGGAATGGTAAGTTCCGTGATGTCCCGAAGAAGGTAGTTGCCGGAACCAGCGTCAAATTCGATTGCTTGCACCCTACCCTCCGGCTGATCTTCCCATTGCGAGCCTTAACTGGATATCGACAGGTTCGATGGTGTTGATAGGAATCAGGGGAATGTTGTGTTTTCGCAACTCGCTTTCGATATAGTCCTCATGATCTGTGAATGCTTCCGCAAAACCGGCCTGCAGGTTTGCATCATTCGCATTGACCTCAATCTGCATGACACCGTCGCTCACCAGGAGCCGACCCGACTCAGGTAATTGCCTCTCCAGCGGATCATAAATATGAGCGCTAACAATATCATTGTGCCGGCTTATGCGCTTAACCAGTTTCAGTGTTTGTTCGTTCCAGCCGCTTAAATCACTGATGATGACCACGAGGTGATCGTGACTGCAAAGCTGTTCAGTCTTGTGAACTACCTCACTCAACTGCGCATCGTTTCGCTCTGATGACATTCCCGCATTCAATCGATGATTCATGGCAACCGTCTGTTTGAGAATTCTCATTACCGTTTTCTGGCTACGGTGTGGTCTGATCTCAATGACCTCTGAATCATCGAAGATGACCGCGCCGACGCGATCTCCTGAAGCGAGTACTCTCCACGCCGCCAGTGAAGTCAGTTGTGCGGCGATCACGGACTTCATATAGCGTACACTGCCAAAGAACATGTTCACTCTCTGGTCGACAACCAGGATCACCGGCCTCTCCCGTTCCTCTGTATAAACGCGGACATGAGGTTTCCCCGTTCGATTGGTCACTTTCCAATCCATGGCCCGAATATCATCTCCACTCCGATAGTGGCGGAGTTCTTCAAAATTCAAACCGCGGCCGCGAAGTCTGGACGCATGGCGCCCGGCCAGTACTGAATGCATGGGTTGACGCGGCAAGAAACTAAACCCTTTTGCCCTGTGTTTGAACGACATGAGTTCCCTGAGATCGGCGTAAACAGTATGGTCTTTAGTTTCCACAATCGTTAGGCCACAGCCACGACCTCGAGGATTTCACTGACAACCTGATCAGTTGAGATACCCTCTGCCACTGCTTCATAACTTAGAATCATCCTGTGACGCAGAACGGCATGGGCGATCGCGCGGACATCATCCGGGTCAGCGTAGTCTCGCCCGGAAAGCCATGCATGTGCGCGAGTGCACTTGTCTAATGCAATGCTCGCCCTAGGGCTGGAACCAACTTCAATCCAGGATCCCAGTTCTCCCGATAAACGCAGCGGGTCCCGAGTTGCCATAACGATGGCAACCATGTATTTCGCCACATTCTGTGCGACGTGCAGGTTATGGATTTCTTCCCGGGCGGTGAAGATCTCATCCTGGGGAATGATGACCTGATTTGAAGACTGTGGTATTTCTTCTTCCCGAATCATTTGGATGATCTCCAGCTCGGCTTCATCGTCAGGGTAGTCAATATTGATCTTCATCAAGAAACGATCCATTTGCGCCTCGGGGAGAGGATAAGTACCTTCCTGCTCGATGGGATTCTGCGTAGCCAGCACCATAAACAATTCGGGAAGGGCATAGGTCTTTCCCGCGACGGTTACTTGCCTTTCTTCCATTGCTTCGAGCAGGGCGGCTTGTACTTTGGCAGGTGCTCGATTTATCTCGTCTGCCAGCACAAGGTTGGCGAATATCGGACCCGGTTGGAATGTGAGTTGTTGTTCACCCCCGTCGCTATGATAAACCTCAGTTCCGGTAACGTCCGATGGCAAGAGATCTGGCGTAAATTGAATTCGACCCAGATCCGCTTGCAATACACTAGCCAGGGATTTAACCGACCTGGTTTTCGCGGTCCCGGGGAGGCCCTCAAGCAGAAGGTTGCCGTTACATAACAGACCTATGATGATCTTTTCAACGACCTCACTTTGACCAATCACCGATTGCTCGACCTGGCTTCTTAGTGTTCTGATTGATTCGAGTGTAGTCGTCATCGTGGGGAACTCCCAACGTTCAGATTTATCGAATGTTGGGGTTTTAGGTTGTAATCAGATCCGCACCGCGTCTGCCACCGTATCTGAGTGACCATCAATATCGTAGGACATGATCACGAGGTCTCTGGACATACCATTTCGGTCTTCGACATAATCGGCGAGAATTGCCTCGGGTACAAATCCCAACCGCCTGAATGCTGCCTGCGCACCACGCTGGTCCGGCGTCATGTTAGCCATGAGTTTTTTTACGCCGAGTCCACGGGCAATATCGAAAATTTCAGAGGTCAGATTTTTTCCAAGACCCCGGGCACGGTATGCCTGACTGACATTGACTCGTAATTCACCCACCCGGCGAGTCCAGGGAGCAGGATTGCGATGCACCGTGGCATAACCAATGAGGCCCTCATCATCATATGCAACCAACGATGTCGAATGGCCTGTTTTCAGGTTGTTAATCCATTCATCCACAACTTGCGGCTGGGTTATGTCGACTCGCAGAAAGAGTAAATCTTCCTGAGTAAGCGCCTTTGCAAATGACAGTACCGGGTCCCTGTCTGCTTCGCTCATCAGCCTGATTTCAACGTTTGCGCCATCGGCTAATGTGATGGACTTGGGGTAGTGAGATGCTAGATCTTGATTGGACATTTTTTCTCCGTGATCACTATTGATCAGCTCACGATGGTATTACTTTTCTCATGGGCTGCGGTTTTGAGTTCCTCGAAAACAGCTTCAGCACCTTCCTTTATAGATTGCAGGTCAGGTAACAACCTGGGTTCGCAGATAAAGTTAAAAAACAGCTGTTTGTTATAGCTAAGGATCGTCACGCTGAATCCTACATTACCGTTAAGCACCAACAGGCCAATGGTATCGGTGACTTCATGGCCACACATATACTGAGGTACCTGTATCCCTGGTACATTGGTACAGGTGAAGTTGTAGCCGATGTTTGGCGGCCGGAAGCCGATATTTGGCAGCACCGGTAAGGGGACCCTTGCGGCCAGGGCTGTAGGGTCGAAAAGGGTTCCCACAAGCTGGCTAGCTGCCATGCCAACCGGGGGTATTAACGGCATGTTCTCCTGCATCACTGTTAACGCCTGGGCCTCTTCGTCCTGTTTGATACGCCCCGTTTCCTCGATCACGACTTGCAGGCGTTCCTGGCAATCCATTGGCCAGGCAGGCAACATGGGAAATATTGCGGACACCTGGTTACCCAGTCCACCCTGTTGATCTTCAGTTCGGACATTGACCGGGCACATGATGCGCATGTACTGGTTATCGACCCGCTCGTTGTTTTGTTTTAGATATCGTGCAACCGCTTCTGACACCACCGTCAGTACAATGTCGTTAATCGTACCGCCAAGATGGCGGCGAATTTCCCTGATCTCGCTGAAAGGTTTCTTCATCCACATAAGGTGGCGTTTTGGTCCGACGATGCCTGCATTAAAGGGTGCTGTAATTGCCGGGCGACTCAGGAACCTGCTGATTATTTCTGTTGCTTTGCCAATCTTACTCAATTGATCTGCGCCAGCGGTTAAACCTCGCAGCGGATTCATCTTATCCAGGTTTCTAAGGTTTTCCTGCATTGCCTCACTGACTAGATCCACGGGTCCGGGAACCGACTCCGGTTGCCACGGTTCGGCGGGCGGAGATGGATCAGGCGCGTTGGCATCAAGATCGTACAGAATTGTTGTCAACTCAATTCCGGAAGCACCATCTACCATCGCATGGTGCGTCATCTGCAGCAGTAAGGTCTTATCCGGCACTCCCTTGAGGACAATCATTTTCCATAGTGGAATGCGTCTGTCCATCAGTGGCTCATTTAACTCCACTGCCTTGTTCACACCGTCTTCCAGCGTGGACCCTTCAGGTAACTGATAACTCACAACGTGATTTGCCATATCAAAGTCAGGGTCATCTACCCATTTTGGATGGCCAACTCCGAACGGAACCTGAACCAGCTTCCTGCGGTAAACGGGTATTCGATGAATAATTGCTTCAAACCGGCTGAATATATCTTCGAAGGGAACCTCACCCTCGAGGACGTATATGGACGAGATATGCATTGGGCCACTGGCCGTTTCCGTATAGATGAACGTGGCATCTGCTTGTGTCAGTCGCATGAGGAGACTCCGGATTGATAGCTACTATCCTATGAGCCGGTTGCGTGGTCAAGCATCCTGGCTAAGGCCGTAAAGTCTCGGCGATCAGTCGATTAAGGCAGCACCATCCATTCCGGTTCTTCAAATTCTCCGATGATAACCACATCAACGAATTCAGCCTGCTCCTCGATTATCTTTCGAACCTGCTCAGTTTGTCTGGTCTCCATCGCGTCCCTCTGTACTTTTGTTTCCCAGGTTGCAATGGCCAGCAAGACGTTTGGATCACCAATCTTTCTATGTAATCTCGTGCCTTGCGCACCGGGTGCTTGTTGGATGATCTTGCTAGCTCTAACCCAGGCATCAGCGTATTGCTCGGCTTGGTAACCTGACTTAATGTGCACTTCAAAAATGAAAAACATATAACCCTCAAAAGGCCGATAGCGGTGAAATTGCCATTACACATAGGCCGACGTAGTATTCAACGAAACCTAACAATGGATCAAATATAGGTGGAACGACCCTTCCCTGCGTATAAAGGTGATGACCCCGGTTGCTGATGATGTGACTCTAGCAAGCGGTGTATCGCTGCAAGAATTAAGCTACAACGAGGGTTTGCGGTTGATGTTCGCGGATCTGGGTTGGGGCGAGTAGCCAGACAGCGCTCAAGAAATCCGGTAGAACCACGACTAGATTTTGTCATCACCAAATATTTGCTGCGCTTTCTTTCGTAATTCCTCTTTGGCCTTGCTGACACCTTCGAGCGTTTCTTTTAACTGGTCCAATTCACTTCTGCGAACTTCGAGTCCCTCCCGAATGAACAATGCAGCGGCTTCCGAGCGACTCTTCACTACATCGGTTTCGACCCATGAATCAAGTTCCTGGGACACCTGCTCATCCACTCGAACCATTACAACCTGGTCTCGAGCTGCCTGTCTCAGCTCACTCATGCTTGATGCAAGATTGGGTGCAACACAAACAACCTTTACTTCCGGATCAGAATCGTCACCACAAGCGAGTGCATCCAGGTTGAGACCCTGGTTTTCCAGGGCCTGCTCAACAGCTTTCAAAATCACATCTGGCAGAGAGGACATTCTGGCTTCTTGTAATTTGTAATAGTATTACACTATATGCGTAATCATGGATGATTACAAGCGCAATGAATTCACGCAGAAACGACTGCCAGGCTATGTGACAGGGAAACTGAACTGAAACTGAACAAACCATATTTAGTTCGACGGAATTCATTGACTCAAGCGTATGAACAACCGATTAATTTCACCACAAGAGACATCTAAATGAAGAAGAATTGGTTAGTCATCGCAGGTTTTCTGGCTATGGTATTTACTCCCGCGATCTACGCAAGCCCGAGTGAACAGGACTGGAAATCCATGACGCCCGAAGAGCGCAGCGCAGCAAGGGATGCAAGAAGGGCTGAATGGGAGTCTCTCTCGGATGAAGAAAAGCAAGCGCGTAGAGAAGAACGACGGGCTCGTTTTGAGTCCTTATCTGAAGAAGAAAAGCAGGAGATGAGGAATCGCCGTCAACAGCGAAGTGCTGAAGGTGGTGAACGCGGGAAACGTGGCCAACGCGGGCAACGCAGACGAGGAAGCTAGTCACAGGGTTGTAGATTCCGCTCCTGACAATGGCGCTGTGAAGGCCAGGCTTCAGGATCCTCGATTATCGCGGACCTTGTCCGTCGTCAACCTTGATCACAGTGCCTGTCACGCACTCCGAAGAGGGAGAGACGAGAAACAACAAGGTACTATCCATCTGCGCTGGATCACAGATTCGCTTACGCGGGAATGCCTGGCTGATATCACCAATTCGTTCCAGCATGCCGTCCATCATCTCGGAAGAAAATGCCCCCGGCGCGATGCAGTTGACGTTAATATTGAAACGGGCCCATTCAGCCGCAAACGCCTCCGTCATGCGGACGATGCCTAATTTTGTGGTGGAGTAGAGAGCAGCAGCGGAATGCGCAGTGGTGTTAAACGCAGCCATGGAAGAGATGTTGACCATACGCCCCGGGAGTTTTCGGTCTATTAGTCGCCTGGCCACCTCACAGGACAAAATCCAGGGACCTACGAGGTTGGTGTCAAACACATTGTCGATTAACTCATCGGACATCTTGACGGCCCGTTGTGCATCCGGGATGCCAGCGTTGTTGATAAGGATGGTAACGGTGCCATAGACATTTTCGGCTTTCTCAAGGGTCGAGCGAATACTGTCCCGATCAGTCATATCGATGTGGATGGGCTCGCAAGTGCCACCATCGGCACGAATCTCATCGGCAAGGGATTCAAGCTTTTCGACTCTCCTTCCTGTAAGGACGACCCTAGCGCCGCATTTGGCCAACACCTGTGCGAATCGTTTGCCTAGTCCGGAAGTTGTTCCCGTTACAAGCGCTACCTGGTCAGATAAATCGAGGGAGAAATTTGGTGTGGCGAAATCGGTCATATCAGTAGCCCTGTACAAACGCACATTATTGGCGAGCCATTAAATAAAAACCATCTTTGTCCCACTATCCCACACTCAAATTGACCCTTCCCAGGGCGGTGGAATTCGATGTTTTACGATCACCAGGACGATGAAGAGCAGCACTTCCTCGATTACAAACGTGTAGCCATCTATTCCGCCTGATAACCAAACGACAAGTTGTACGAGCGTTACCCAGACAAAATCGTAGACTTGGTCACGACAGATGTTACATAGCGGGACCCGGAGTAGTCTAAAGGATGTATCCATGCGACAAAATAAACAGTGTGACCCTATTTCATTCATAAATAACCTCTGTGTCTGCGTGCACAACATAGTGGAACCTTCAGGCAGCATTATGCTCTAATTATCCTGAAGCAAAGACCCTGGTGTTGGATTGCTCAACAAACTCATCATATCTTTTCTGGCGATATCTCTGATCGTAGTGCCTGCAGCGACCAGTGCCGCCTTGAAAATAAAAGCAGACGCGTCAGTTGATGGGCTGCCGATGGGCGCTATGCATGCTGACTTTTCTACAAGTGCAGCTGAAAATGAAAAATGCCATCAAATAAAAGAGACCGAGTGCTGTACGGATGAATGCGGGTGTTGTCTAGCACAGTTTTTCCCAGTGTCCGTTAACATTATCAGTGCTATATCATTCTCTCAGCCAAGGAATCTCTTTCAACCTGCTGGTCTACCTGATCCAGACGCTGATCGCCTGATCCGCCCTCCCAGATACATCTAATTACCTCCGGGGATAACTGCGCCTTTTTTACGTGCGTTAGTGCTTTTTCTACCAATTCCGGTCTTTTCCAATTCTCCTGTATCTGGATCAAACATGCTAAATGTAATTTTATTCGCTCCCTATCATCATGAGTGACTTCTCAACTCACATCACGACTCGTCGGCAATTTGTAATAGGTGCAGCAACACTTTTGGCCGTATCACCTCTTACAATGTATGCGAAGGCGAGTCAAAACAGTAAGCAACCCATGCTGAAAGGTAACCAGTTCGATCTGGAGATTGGCTACCGGCCTATCAACCTAACGGGCAAGGAACGAATTGCAACGGCGGTCAATGGTTCAGTTCCGGGACCGACGTTACGCTGGAAGGAAGGCGAAACAATCACCTTGCGAGTTAAGAACAATCTTGCCCATGACAGTTCCATCCACTGGCATGGCATGATCCTGCCCACCGATATGGATGGTGTGCCTGGACTCAGCTTCGATGGGATAAAGCCGGGCGATACTTACCACTATCAGTTTCAGGTAAAGCAGAACGGCACCTTTTGGTATCACAGCCATTCCGGTTTCCAGGAACAAACCGGTGTCTATGGCGCAATTGTTATCGACCCGAAAGAACCACCGCCATTTCAATATGATCGAGAATATGTGGTCCTTCTTTCTGACTGGAGCGATGAAAAACCGGAAAGGATATATTCAAAATTAAAGAAGATGAGTGGCTACTACAATTTTCGAGAACGAACGGTTGGCGATCTCTACAACGACATCAGGCAGAAAGGTATGAACGCCACACGCGCAGAACGAGCGATGTGGAATCAGATGCGCATGAGTAATCGCGATATATCTGACATTACCGGCTATACCTATACTTTCCTGATGAATGGCCACGCACCAGCCAGCGGATGGACTGGATTATTCAACAAGGGCGAGCGCGTATTACTCCGTATCATCAACGCCGCCGCGATGACGCTATTTGATGTCCGTATACCAGGACTGAAGATGACAGTTGTGGCAGCTGATGGACAGTATGTTGAACCGGTTACTGTCGATGAGTTTCGTATTGGCGTGGCTGAAACCTATGACGTGTTGGTTGAACCATCGGCTGATGTTGCCTACACCGTGTTCGCACAGGCGATAGACAGAACCGGGTTCGCCCGGGGAACATTGACGCCAGACCTTTCCTTAACCGCGGCTATCCCAAAACTTGATGACGCACCTATCCTCACCCACGAAGATATGGGGATGAGTATGGAAGGTATGGATCATGGCAGCATGCCAGGCATGGATCATTCCAGCATGCTGGGTATGGAACACTCCACGATGCAAAGTATGGATCATTCCAAGATGCAAAGTATGGATCATTCCAAGATGCAAGGTATGGATCATTCCAAGATGCAAGGTATGGATCACTCCACGATGTCAGGCATGGGCCATTCCAAGATGCAGAACATGGCTCGCGGCAAGATGCAGGATAAAGACCATTCACAGCACCGGTCCGTATCTACATTTGGTTCTGGCCTGGCTGGCTTCGGCACAGCCAATCCGGTCACTCACCAATCTTCGGAATTCGGACCACAGGTGGATATGAGAGCAGAAAGGCCGAGGGACCGGTTGAATGATCCCGGCATCGGACTGCGAGATCACCAGGAACGATATGATCGCCGTGTTCTGACATACCTCGATCTTGTCAGCATCCACCCGACCAGGGACAAACGAGAACCAACTCGTGAAATTGAGTTACACCTGACAGGCAACATGAGTCGCTACATGTGGTCAATGAACGGCATCAAGTTTGCCGATGCCGAGCCACTACATCTCAAGTACGGCGAACGCGTCCGGATCAACCTGGTCAATGACACAATGATGAATCACCCAATGCACCTGCACGGTATCTGGAGTGAACTGGAAACCGGTGATCCTTTGCATATCCCCCGCAAGCACACCGTGATCGTTCAACCAGGGGCCAAAATAAGCTATCTCGTGACAGCCGATGCAAGAGGCAGGTGGGCTTTTCACTGCCACCTTCTGTATCACATGCCAGGCATGTTCCGCGAAGTTGAAGTTTCATGAGAACGGAGATCATGCGAGGTTACACCATTATATTGGCAGTCTTCCTGCTGAGTGTCTGCCATTCGGCATTTGCGGCGATGGAGGATGATCCAACATTGGCCA
This sequence comes from Gammaproteobacteria bacterium, assembly GCA_027292925.1. Classification (GTDB taxonomy): domain Bacteria; phylum Pseudomonadota; class Gammaproteobacteria; order Pseudomonadales; family Azotimanducaceae. Next base: position 8,579 of record JAPUGI010000234.1, on the reverse strand, counting down.
GTATTATGTTCAATCAGTTCGAGGTCACAGATGATAGTGAAAACACTGTCATCTTTGACATGGATGCCTGGATCGGGAGAGACCTGAACAAACTCTGGATCAAGTCTGAACTGGAATCTGTTGGCAGTGATCTTGTGGAATCGGAACTACAGCTACTGTATAGCCGCGGCTTTGCCAGATACTGGGATGTTCAGATGGGGTTGAGGCACGATTTTGATCCATCACCCGGTCGCACCTGGGCCGCATTTGGCGTCCAGGGATTGGCGCCCTATTTTTTTGAGAGCGATATTTCGTTTTTCGTCGGTGAAAATGGGCGTACTGCCCTGAGGTTCGATTTTGAGCGTGAATTCATGTTCACCCAAAAATTGATTCTGACACCCGAAATAGAAGCCAATTTTTATGGTAAAGCAGACAGGGAAATTGACATCGGGTCAGGACTATCTGATATGGAAATTCGACTCAGGCTTCGCTATGAAATCAGGCGGGAGTTTGCACCCTATATCGGCCTCACCTACACAAAGAAATACGGGGATACGGCGGATTTTGCAAGAATCGCAGGCAACAACGACACTGATACCCGGATTACTCTGGGTATCAAAATCTGGCTTTAATTATGCAACATGATAGTGAATATATTCCTGCATTACGTTATCGCTGGCTCACAAGTCTCTACGATCCGATCATCGCGATAACAACGAGAGAAAAAAAGTTCAAGAAGCACCTGATAGACCTGGCTGACATCAAGACCAATGATGCTGTACTGGATGTCGGTTGTGGTACCGGAACCCTGGCGATTGGGATCAAGAAAACAGCGTCAGGTGCTAACGTTATCGGAATCGATGGTGATCCTGAGATACTGGAATTAGCAAGACGTAAGGCTCAAAAAGAAAAGGTCGAGATTGTCTTCGATCAGGGATTATCGTTTGATTTGCCCTACCAGAACAGTCAGTTTGATCGTTGCCTGTCGAGTCTTTTTTTTCACCATCTAACCCTGGATAACAAGTTACGTACTTTCAGAGAGATACACAGAGTATTGAAGATCGGTGGTCAATGTCACATAGCTGATTGGGGTAAACCTACCAATTTGTTCATGCGTTTATTGTATTATCAGATCCAGGTTCTGGATGGCTTCAAAACTACTAGAGACAACGTTGAAGGTCAGTTGCCTGCTTTAATGCAATCCTCTGGATTTAGCAACATTCTGATCAAAGAGGAGCTTGCAACCATCTTCGGAACTATGACCTTGTATAGCGCGAAGAAACTCTAAAGTGAGAGGTAGGATCAATACAATGTGGTTCACCATCTCAGGATTTTTACCTTGTTAGAAGGAAACTAGTTATGCGTCTCATATGGTTTATTCTGTTCTCGTTATTAATGCTTCCCTATCAATCTTATGCTGACACCGACCACGATAAGATCAAGATGATTCTCAAAGCCATCGAAAAAGGTTGGGAGCAGGCTGACGGCACACCATTCAGGGAACACTTCCTCGACTACGATGGTGCGCGATATGTCGAATCTGGCGGACAAAACATTGGCTTGACTGATCTCATCGAGCATCATGTAAAGCCAGAAGGAAAATCGCTCAAGCTCGATCTGAATTTCAACAACCCCTTGATCACGATCGAAGGTGACTTTGCCTGGATGATTGTTGATATGGAAGTCAACGCGACCATCTACAAAACTGATCGGAAAATACATAACAAGGGATTTGAAACAATTATTTTGAGAAAGATTGACGACGAGTGGAAAGTATTACATACCCATTCGTCCAGCAGACCGGTAAAGGAACATTGAACTATTTGCTAATGGTAAACTTAAAAATGCGTCCTATTTTTCTTAGTAGAATTATCATGACAATCTTCCTGACTGTGTTGGGACAAGGATCGTACGCGACCGAAGCACCTTACTACACATGGATTGATGAGAACGGCGTGATTAATTTTTCCCAACACCCGACAGGGCTCGATGCAAAGCTGATCACCAAAGAACATCGTTTCGGAAAAGAGATTGTAGAAAAACCCAAAAACCAGCCCGTACCGCTGCCGGTCGTTGCTCCCAAGAGTGAAGATGATCTCAATGCAGAGGAAAAAAGCACACAAGAAGACTTCGAGAAAACAATGAAAGAGATCGCCATCGCCAAACGGGAGAATTGCGATCGTGCTAAAAAGAATTTGATGAACTATAACAACAGAGGACGCATAAGACTAAAAGGTGAAGATGGTGAATACCGAATTCTTACTGACCAAGAAAGACAGGAGGACATAAAGGAGTTTCAAAACCGCATGAACGAAAACTGCTAGGAGAACTTTATGAAGACCAAAATTATTGTTTTGACTACTGCACTATTGGTATCGATGCTGGTAGCAGCGCATGACCCCAAAGAGCATGCCAAAGAAAGTAAGGCGCCCGACTGCCAGTCGCTCGCATCAATGGATCACGCAAAGATGGACATGGATGATCCTGTTATGAAAGCAATGTTCGCAAAATGCAAAGATGCAATGTCAGAATATGGCGACGGGCATGACAAAGAAAACCACGACATGGATATGAAAGATACAGCCAGTGTTAAAGATGGCGATCATGACGGCGGACACAATGACGATCATGGTCATGATGATCCTCATTGAAGAGCCACCTGAGTTAAGGTAATGCAAATACTCAAACTACTGTTGATGGTAAGCGTGATTGCGGTTGTAAGTATTTTTGGGTTCGTTTACTCGGGTCTGTATCCCATTGGGGCGGATGATTCCCACACGAGGGTCGTCTACTGGGCATTGGAAACACTGCTTGAACGATCAGTAGCAAATGCGTCTAAGGACATTGTGGTTCCTGCGTTAGACGACCCGAAGTTGCTGCTTGCTGGTGGCCCAGACTACAACGAAATGTGCGCAAGCTGCCATTTAAAACCGGGTAAATCAGAAAGTGATCTTAGTCTCGGGCTATCTCCTGAACCACCTAACTTAACTATCTCGGACGGGGATCATGGTGATGATCACGATGGCCCGGAACAGAGGTTCTGGGTTATCAAGCATGGAATCAAGGCATCAGGCATGCCTGCATGGGGATTGACTCATGATGATCAGCGAATCTGGGCAATGGTTGCTTTCATTCAAAAACTGCCGGAATTAACTCCCTTCCAGTATCAAATCTTGACGGCCAGGACATCAAGCAACGAAGAGCATAGCCACTGATGTTTTAGCCAGTTCAATCAGCGATTATGACCCGGTGCTGATGGAACAGCGAGACCGTATATTTGAAAAACACCTGGTACTACCACTGACATTTTAGACACCATCTCGCTTGTGGATTCATTGATCTATGTTGATTTCCCAGCTGTTAATGACATCTTCGATATTTCCAGCGCTGCTCAAAGCTTCGTTGGTAAATTGACTACGGAAAGTCAAACCAATATTGACGCCATCGAACACGAGGTTGCGTACACGCCACAATTCATTCTCGTCCTGGGCCAGGCTATAGGTCAGCTCGTGTTTGGCATTAGCACCTGAAATAACTTGCACGGTCACTTTTGCTCGCTTTGATTGTGGTTTTGACATAGCTAATGGCAGAACGGTAACTGAATAGGTGCCCATGCTGATCAGGCCTTCTGTGAAAGTGCGAACCAGGCTGCGTTTCAGAACAGTGGCAAAATCAGCCCTTTGTACCCTGGTTGCGGCAGAATAGTGACTGCCCATAACGCCCCGTGCAAACGCATCAAAGTCAAAGAAGGTTTCCAATAGATTGTTTACATTTGCGTAAAGCCGTTCCGGATCTTCCTGGTAATAGGAGTGACCTTCCTCAACCATCGGATTCAACTTTTCGACTGCATGTTCGATGAGTTGACGAGCACCAGGTGTGGACTCCGCCAGGCTGGATGCAACGCTGAACATCGTTAAACCAGCGGCTAACGTTAAAATCAAAAACATCTTATTTGTCATTAGCATTTCCATTCGGATGAAAACATACCAGCATGCTGGGCAATAAAGCGAGATTCGCGGTGAGAGCAATAATCATTGCCAGGGAAGTAAGCAATCCAAAATGTATTGTCGGAACGAAGTTTGAAAATGCCAATACCGAGAAACCAGCAATGACTGTGACTGATGTAAAGTAGAGTGCATGTCCGGTACTCGCATGACATCGCTGTACAGACGTAATCACATCACCAGTTTCTTTGAACTCTTTACGGAAGCGGTGCAGATAATGGATCGCGTCATCTACACCGATACCAATGACCAGCGCGGCGATAGTTATGGTCATTAGATCCAACGGAATACCAGCAAATCCCATGAACGCCAGGATAACACCTGCTGCCAGCATGTTAGGCAGCAACCCTATGACAGCGAGCAATGGCGAACGCAACAATATGATAAACATGACAAAGGTAAGCCCAACCACCAGGCCGATGCTCGATTGTTGTGAATTGAATAGTTCCTTAAGCATGTTGTTGAACATGACCATCATCCCGGTCAGCTGAATATCTTCTGCTGCAAGGTTCAGATTGTCCTCGGCGTAAGCGCGAATGTCCTCAAGCATGGCGTCACGGGAAAACGGTCCTCCAGATTCCTTGACCCTGACCGAAATTCGGAACTCGCCATTTATTGGAGACGCATAAGGGTCAATTAGCTCGCGCTGAATATCGAAAGGTAATGCGCCGAGGGCGCCCGCCATCTGCAAGGCACCTAGAGGTTTACCGTCATTGAAATCGCGAGCAACGAGTTCCAGGCTAGAGATAGATAACACTTTCCCGGTACGTGGCAGTGAGTCTACATAGTCATGCAACTTTCTAACAGTTGCGATCTTGTCTGGGGTAAACCAGTAACGCTCTGGAAACGGATCCTCTTCTTCGTCAAAAAAGTCGTCATCTAATCCGCTCGTCGGTTCATAAGCTGAAAACATGATGATGATATCGAATGGTGTTGTTCCTCCGAGATGATTATCTATGTACTTCAGTCCTTGATGCACCGTCGTATCTTCCTTGAAGTAATCAATAAAGCTGTTGTCAAGGCTTAACCTCGTGATACCCACCGCCACCGGGACAATAGAGAGAGCAGTAAATATCAGAATCAGCGGAGAGAAGCGGGTTGAGATCTCACAAAACGCTTTGGTTAATAAAGGCCGGTAGCGCAACGTGGTGCTAACTTTTCCGATAGGCAGTATTAACAAAATACCGGCGAAGAGGCCGTACGCAGCCAGAAACGAGATAACTACTCCAATGCAGATAATTCCCCCGAAGTCCCTCACGGGTACAATGCCGCTACTGAGCAGAGAGCCAAATGCTGCGATAGTAGAAAGCGCTGTATAGATGCATGGTGCCAGCTTGCTGCGCATGGCAGAAAGAACCAATTTTCTCTGCTGCGCGCCTGGTTCCTCGGCGCGAAGTTCTCGATACCGTACGATCAAGTGAATGCAAAAAGAAATCGTCGTAATGACGAGGATTGACACAAAATTGGATGAAACTATTGTCACACTTTGGTGAAGAAAACCTAACAAGCCAACTGTTAAAGTGATTGACATCGCGCTGGCGGCAATCGGAATGACCACAAACCGAATCCGACGAAAAAACATATACAACATCAACATAATTAGCAGAAGTATCGAACTGCCAAATACCAAAAGGTCGCGCCTAACATAATCGATGATGTCGTTCGCAATAGACGGGACCCCGCCAAGTTGCAGGTTTGCGGTATTTCTAAATTCATCCCGGATATAACCAACCTCAGCCAGTAGCTTTGAACGTCTCTCAAGATAACCGGCTCGAACGTTTCGATAGTCTGCTTCCGCTCGCGACACTTCTTGATCGTTGGCTCTTCCTGTCGTTGACGATAGGCGTAAAGTATCCCGTCGTTTTCTTGCTGCAAGCAGTTGCCGATCCTGCATTAGTTCAATGCGCAGAGCCGTTGTGCGACCATCGGTTGAAATTATCAAGTCGCTGAAAATAGGACTGTTGGACAATTCATCTTGTGCTTGACTAAGATCCACATCGCTCGCCCTGAGCGTCCTTAACCCATTTTCAAGTTCGGCAAGGGACATGGGTGGACTCTTGAGAAGTGGTGCATCAAGGATTGAATATACCGAGGCGACGCCGGTTATTTCTTCCAGACGCCGTTGCAGCCTGTCAATCTGTTGTAGCGTAGCAGGGGTAAAAATACCATCGTTGTCTGGTGTATAGGTAAGTACCAGAAAGTCTTCGGCACCAACGAACCTTTCCCTGGATGACAGATAGTATTGTAGTTGTGGATCATTTTGATCCAGAAGCGTATCGCTGGAAGCATCAAGCGTAAAATCCTGTGCATAGTAGGTTGCGAATCCAATCGCAATGGCGAACACCGCAAGAATAATAAAAGGCTCCAGGTGCTGTCTTTTGACACCACGGGAATATCGGTTATTAAAGATCGAGAATGACGCCACAATCTTCGCCACAGGTTTGATCTCCCGATTCCGAACGCGGTGTCGAGCAACAGATAAGAACCTCGTTCTCTTCACGGGGTCCAATCGGCTCATCCATGTAGTCCACCGAACCGCACTTGATCTGTGTGGCGCAGGTGCCGCAAATTCCAGTGCGACAGGAATAGCCAGGGGATAGGCCACTGGCCTCCGCCATCTCGAGAAGAGTGCCTTTGTCTGGTGACCATTCGGTCTCTATTCCGGACTTGATGAAACACACCTTGACCGGCTCGCCGACTATCTGACCTCTCGGCGTCTTTCTTTTTGGTCCTGAGTCGTGCTTCAGCACAGTCGCCGGTCCAAATGATTCGTAATGAATCCGCTCATCCCGCACACCCAGGCCGGTGAGCCCATCGAACATCGCCTGCATAAACGGCGCTGACCCACACAGATAGAAATCATGGTCACCAAACGGCAGAACCTGCATCAGCAGTCCCACATCAACGTGACCCAGGCTGTCATAGTCGATACCAGGTCGGTCAGTTTCGCTCGGCTTGCTGTAGCGAATGTGCACGGTGACGGATTCATACTCGGCTGCGACCGCGCGCACATGTTTTCCGAAGGCCTGTGTCCCGGCATTCTGTGCACCATGAATGAAATAGGTTTCTCGAAATTGCCGGGTCCGTATCCCCTCTTTTATCATGAAATTCAGCATGGCAATCATGGGTGTGATGCCGACGCCACCTGAGATCAACACAACGGGCCGGTTACTGGACTGATCCAGCGTAAATTTGCCACGCGGTGCCATCGCCTGCAGGCGGTAGCCAGGTTTAACATGATCATGGAAGAAATTTGACGCGACGGCATCACCACCTTCACGCTTGACGGACAATCGATAGTATTCCGAGTTTGGTGCATCGGAGACCGTATAGGTCCGAGACACGGGTTCAGATTGTCCAGGGAGTTGAATTGGTAGAAACTGTCCAGCCTCAAAAGATGCAGTACCCTTGCCATCGGCAGGCCGCAGGTAGAATGACGAAATCACGTTGCTTTCCTTTTCGACCTTGAATACATCGTATGCCTGGTAAGTGTTTCTTTGCTTGTCGGCCGATATCGTTTCGCTCGCCTGTTTCCATGAGCCCGTGCGCTCAAGGATCGGAGAGTATTCCTCGAATCGCCAATGAATCGGCAATGATGCTTCAACCCGGATCAATTCGTCTAGGTGGAAGCGGATGATTCGCTCGGCACCGACGAATGCTTTGACCTCTTCGTCATCCCAAATAACTTCAGCCTCGCCGGTCATGTAAAGCAGGTCACCGGTTTCAAAATCGATAAAAAGGTGTCCGGCCCTGGGATTCAGCGTCAGATTGCCGATGCTATTGAAATGGTAGTTACCGGCGAAATCGGGCCATGAAATCGACCTGTCATCGTCGACTCGCACAAAGCCCGGTTTGCCTCCCCGGTGAGAGACGTCGACACCATGAGCAACATTGTCGCTGGCTCCCGGGAAATGGGTTGCAATGAACAAGGTGTCCGCCGCCTCAATAAGGTTGCGCTCGAGCGGGCCAAGAACTGTAGCATGATGCACCGAACGTTCAGTACTACCACCACGGCTAGTTATCTGGCTAACCAATCGCGACTGTATGTATTGTGGACAATTGCCAAAGGACTGGCCAACCTGGATTTCGAATCCACCCTTGTCCGAGGCTGTGAACTTACCGTTCATTCGGTTTCGCCGCCGACTCTGGAACTCGATGCCCAGAACGCCAACGTCTCCACCCGGTACGATCGTCTCGTTCAGTGGATCGCCATGGAGCAGCTGGCTTGCCACGGAAAGGGTTTTTGAATCAGGTGTAGAAATAAAGCCGGGTTCACCGGTAACGATTGAGGCCCAGGGCCGAGCGTGGGTGTCGATCGAGCCAATAAGAATATATGGAAGTTGGGCATAGAATTGCCGATGCTGGTCTGGCATGTGGTCGCGAATCACCCGGCGACCAAACAGCTCCATTTTTTCACGGACGCCGGTTCGTTCCTGGATTTCGTGCTCTCCAGGATGGAACGGAGATGGAGTTTTGATGGACGTCATCACTAATTCTCCGTTAACCGATAAGCCGTGGAAACTTCGATGGATCAAGCCGCTGGCGCGATAAACTCGACGCGGATACCTCCCGGTATATTACACATCATGTGCCGTG
>JAPUGI010000233.1 GCA_027292925.1 Gammaproteobacteria bacterium | reverse complement strand
AGATGAAGAAGGCAAGGGATAGTTATCTTGCCAATCATCAAGAAGAGTATGAAAAAGCGCGAGCGAGCTACCAGGGTCAAAAAAACAAGCTTGAACAAGCCACAAGTAGAGTTGCCAGAGACGCCGAAAAATTCAGGAAGAGCGGCACCAAAGTCGCTCAAAACCAACTTAAGAAGGCGCGCGCTGCTGCAGTAGTTTTCGCAGGAGCACTGGGTGAGGCCGGTAGAATAATGACTACTGCCCAGGACAAGCTAAGCTCCGCCAGGCCGTTCGAGAAAAAGTTGGCGGCAAGAGCAAGAGCGCTGGCGGCTTTTGAAAAAGACTGGGAAAAAAAACAAAAAGCCGCAGAAACAACAAAAACGAGTCGTGCCAAAAAGAGAAAAACTGCAGCGAAGAAGAAAGCAAAAACCTAAGTGTCGCTGCCGTCTTCCCAGATACCGACCGCGTGTTCGATTAACGTCCTATTAACGACACCCAGTACCTGGCCATATCGGTCCATCACGAAACGGTGAAACAATGGTATCAGCAGGACCCGTTCGTCGTAATTCAGGTCAAGTTGTCCAATTGATTGCCAGAAACAAAGATACAAGATTTCGGGTTGCAAGGGATAATCGTCCAACTCACGTTTCAAAAGCCAGGATAGACGCAGGCGAATGTCTTTGAGCAACATTTTGTGGTAACTGTCGATTTTCTTTCGATTTGAAGTAATCAGCGTTCCAGCAAAACCGCGGGGCGTTTCTAAGGCTGGCATCTCCCGGGTGCGAAGAAAGGTTCGCCAGGTTTCATTCATCAAGCGAGCAAATTCCTCTCGATAGGCGACCGACTGCACCTTTAATGCCCGCATTACATTGAAGTGGTGTTTGAGTGCTTCTTTTTCGTCCAATCCCCACATTTCTTCGAACAAAGCATCGACTACATTGGCTGCCAAACCATCAAACAAGTAGCTCAGCTTCTCATCTACCTCAGCCTTGACTTCCTTGATGATTGCGATCGTACGTTGAACGTTTTGTTTCTTAGTTGCTATCATATCAATATTATATTGATCCCGTTTTGAAAATTCCAACATTTACAATTAACCACGTAATATTTCAGGCCTCCACCTGTTTCGTAAAATTTTCTCCAAACCGTGCACCCCATCACAAAAGTAGTTTGCATCAGTTCAAATTATACAGGCTATTTACCGTTCATCGGTCGGTAGTAATTTCCCGATAAATGGCCACAACTGCGTAAATTTTTGGCTTCCTGTATGATTCATCCCTTTTTTGACCCCTTAATATATGACTGACACAAGCAATCCCCTGACCTACCCCTACGACAACACACCGGCCCCAGGTAAAACGATGGAAGTCGCACCGGGAGTTTATTGGTTGCAGATGCCGCTTCCCATGTCCCTCAATCACATCAACCTTTACCTGCTGGAAGGGAAGAACGGCTGGACGGTGGTGGATACCGGCATTCGCGGTTCGGAAACCCGGGACCTCTGGCTGGATCTGTTCGAAAAAGAACTTCGAGGCAAACCTATCGACCAGGTCATTTGCACACACATGCACCCCGATCATACCGGGCAGGCTGGCTTTATTTCAGAGTATTGGCATGCTCCCCTGCTGATGAGTTACTCGGAGTACTATCAGGCAAGGGTGATGAGCACCATGATGCGCGAAGGCGGCACATGGGAGATGAGCGAGTATTTCGTGCGTGCGGGTATTGATCAGAGCTTCCTTGAAGAAATGCGCGAAGGTCGTAGTAATTTTATGCCAGAAGCAGAGGATCGTCCCCTGCCCGGCGCATTTTTGAGAATGAAAGATGGTGATAAGCTCGAGATAGGCAACAACCAGTGGCTGGTCATTACTGGCAACGGTCATTCACCAGAGCATGTTTGTCTCTATTGCAAGGAACTTCGGATACTGATCTCGGGAGACCAGATTCTTCCGGTTATTACTTCCAACGTCAGCGTTCAACCAACTGAACCTTTCGCCAATCCACTAGTGGGATGGTTGGAATCTCACGAAAAATTCAAGAAATTGTTACCGAATGATATCCTGGTACTTCCGGCTCACAACCGACTTTTTTACGGCGTTCAGGAACGACTGCAGCAACTCATCGACCACCACGAAGACAGGATGTTGCTGCTGGAAGAGAACTGTACCACGCCGCAAAAAGCAATCGACCTCTTACCTCACCTGTTCAAGCGTAAATTGGAAAGTTACTCACTGTTCATGGGACTGGGTGAGTGCATCGCACACCTACACTGCCTGATGGGTCGCAACAGAATTGAACGCACATTAGAGAAGGATGTATTCCTCTACAGGTCCATCGACCCAACGCTGCCTGCTCGAGCTCGTCCCGAGTATCACGAAGAACCCGACGAATCTCCACAAATGGTTTAAAACGCGACTGGAGGTTAGAAAAATGCACAGACTGAAAACTGCATCACTACTCAGCCTAATCTTCTTGCCTGCAGTCGTCCTTGCGCAGGAGATTCACCCTGATGTTCAAGCAGCGCTTGATTGGCAGCTGCCAAAAAATGAATGCAAATTCAAGCTCAAACGTTCCAGTGACGTTACTGGAATGGAAAGAAAATATAAAAGAGCCATGAAAAAATACGAGAAGTGCATTGGGAACTACGTGACAGGATTAGCGTTAGAGCAAAAGAAAATGATGGCCGTCGCACAACATGGTTTAACCCAGGCGCAGGCGGATACTATTATGGGGCACATGAGAGACATTCAAACACTACTTCAAATGAGTGAATCGCAATCTGCTACGCAGCCACGTTGACTTTCCACTTGAATACAAGAGAGATCTACGATACCCGGCACGACAGATAGAAAAAGCGGCCGCTAATAATAAGCACCAATAGGACCCGGAAAGACGACCGGACTTTCCAGGCCATCCTCGTTAATACTTGCAACACCAAAAAAGTAGTTATCGATCACGACATTGCGCAGCGTATACACCGAAACATCGCCAACCTCGCGCGACCAGCGCCATTGGTAATCAGTAGTCAGGCGCCAATAAATTTTATAGCGCCTCGCCCCTGCAACCTTACTCCATTTCAGGGTGGTATCCGGGGAGACCATCCCTTCAATAGTTACCTGCTGTGGTGGTGCCGGCGCCCACGCCATGGAAGCCAGCGTCACGGCATTGAGGGCAGTAAGCTTCGCGGCATAGTCAAAATCAACATATTCGACGATATCACCATACGCTACGCCGTGTTCAGTCCTGAGATCCTGGTGCTGTCGATCATAGTGCTCATTGGTCTCCATGATGCGTACAGCGGGAAAACCCAGCTCATTAAATGGACGATGATGGCCTCCACGCCCAAATCGGTCCAGGCGATATATCATCATGATATCCAGGTTGCGGATGTATTGGTCCGCCATTCGATCAACATAGCGCGCCAGGTTTCTGGATGGAGAATCCACTTCCCCACCTGTAAATCGTCGTGTCCTCGCTTCCTGCTCAGTTTCCGTCGGCCTGGTAGCTTCAGAAAATACACGTGCAGTCGTGTTGTTCACTACACCATTAATACCAGCAATATTACCGATCATATCGTTGTTGAGCACACCCTCAATTTTCCATGCGTCAGCTTTTGCCTGTTTTGCCATAATCTTGCCGCCAAAGAGCCCCTGCTCTTCACCGGACAGCCCAGCAAATACAATACTCGCAGCAAACCGGTATTGACTTAACACCCGCGCCGCTTCCAGGGTCCCAGCCATGCCGGAAGCGTTGTCGTTGGCACCAGGTGAATCAGATATCCCATCTAATGGGTCTGATACCCGCGAATCAATATCTCCGGACATAATGACATAACGATTCGGATCACTGTGCCCTCTCAGTACTGCGATGACGCTAACGATTTCGGTTGGCTCTGGAATACGACGCTCGCCGCTTACGAGGTCACTTTGATAGTAAACGTCGAGACAATCGCCACAGGCTTTCGATATTTCGTCAAATTCAGATTTGATCCAACGCCTGGCGGCACCAATTCCGCGAGTTGCTGAGTCAGTCATTGAAAGGGAATGACGCGTACCAAAACCTGTCAGTATCCGGATATCCTTCTCAATTCTTGTCGCCGAAGTGCTTTCGGCGAGAGTGTAAAGACGATCCGGTGTGGCGTTAACGTAGAGTGGTAATATCGCTAGCAAGATAAGCCAGTATTTTTTCATAGGCGCCTCATGTTGTTCATTAAAACGATCCAAATGCCATTTAGTCGGCCGCTTTCTTTCTCGGCATAAGATATGCGAGAACAATGGCTACCAGAAAAAGTGCCGGTATATCACCGACAAGATGCATTTGCTCTGTCTCGTCAACAATGGCATGACCCAGCATGATCAATGCATGCACAACACTCGACCAGATCGTAAACCAGATAAGGCTTGAGTGTGCCAATGGATCTTTTGCCGCCAGAATCAGGAAGATGCCGAGCGTCGCATAGACTCCTACTATCATGTGCTCATATTCAGGCTGAGCAGGCGTCCAGCCAAAACCGGAAGGAAAGATCCACCTCATCATGATGTAGATTCCAACGATGAATACGGCACCAAATACGTAAAGTGTATAAGACAGATACTTCAATTTTACTTCTTCTTGCATAACGCCTCCTTTTTGTTCTCAACTAGCCAAAAGACTAGCCCAATACCAACTCCGCGAAGATACGTAGCTCCTCCAAACTTCGCGAGCTAACAAGCAGGGAGGTCACCGGTGTTTCCTTCCAGGCTTGCAAGCGATCCCGTATTCTATCCCTTGACCCGACCAGTGAAATTTCATCGGCGAAATCAGAGGGCACCGCAAGAACCGCCTCATCTTTTTTACCTGCGAGAAACAGGTCCTGTATTCGCGAGGCCTCGGCTTCAAACCCCATGCGACCCATCAGTTCAGCATGGAAATTACGGCTCTTCGCGCCCATACCGCCTATGTACAGGGCCAGATTCTGTTTTACCGGTAGGAGCCCCTCTTCAACATCATCACAGATATTGATCGAGACTCCCTGCATAATTTCAAATCCTTGTTTCGCATGGGCAATCTGGTCTGCATATACATGCTGCCGGTAGGGAGAGTAGTAAAGCGGCAGCCAACCATCTGCTATTTCTGCTGCCATGGCGACATTTTTCGGTCCCTCCGCCCCGAGGAATATTGGCAGGTCCGCCCGCAATGGATGTGTGATGGGTTTCAGGGATTTGCCCAATCCCCAGGCCCCCTCCCCCATGTATGGAAGTGGATAATGTTCACCTGAATTGGAAACCGGCTCCTCACGGGCAAGGACCTTACGGATGATCTCCACATATTCCCTGGTTCTCGCCAACGGTTTACCAAAGGGGGCGCCATACCAGCCCTCAACAACCTGGGGACCGGAAACTCCAAGCCCCAGGATGACCCGCCCATTGGATAAATGATCGAGGGTCAGCGCCGCCATCGCCGTCGCAGTGGGTGTTCTCGCGGATAATTGCGCAACTGCAGTTCCGAGCCGAATACGTGTTGTATGAGCGCCTATCCAAGCCAGCGGTGTAAATACATCCGAACCCCAGGCTTCTGCTGTAAATACAGCATCATATCCCAGCTTCTCGGCTTCTTTGGCGATGTCCACCATTGCCGGGTTGGGACCAGCGCCCCAATATCCCATCTGAATTCCAAGTTTCAGGACTTTCATTCAAATACTCTCCGATTTTTTCTCTCCACTAAGAGCATGCCGGAATTCTCCCGCTCAAATCAAGAGGACTGAAAAACGATATCAACTGGCGGAAAAAGCTGCCCACTGCTATGCTTTCCTGCCACCCATAATTATTGCCATCTATATGGAGGCTTTACCCGTAATGAACGAAGAATCCCAGGACCTGAAAATCCCGAACATTAACTTCATGGACGAAAAACTGTTCAAGTCCCGTTCCATCTCCATATTCGGACAGGTTAACGAGAGAACAGCGCGCACCGTCACCGAGCAACTGCTCGCCCTAGCTGCAGAAAATGATGAACCCATTACCATCTATATCAGCTCACCAGGTGGGCATGTTGAATCGGGAGATGTGATCTATGACATGATCAAGTACATCAAACCGGAAGTACGTGTAGTAGGTACGGGCTGGGTTGCAAGCGCAGCCACTAACATCTACCTCGCAGCGAAGAAGGAAAACCGCTATTCGCTTCCAAATACGCGTTACCTGGTGCACCAGCCCACTGGCGGATCCGAGGGTGATGCCACCGACATCAAAATCCAGATGGAACAAATAGTCAAAACCAAAGAGAGGATTAACAAGATTATTTCGGAGGAAACTGGTCGCCCGCTGGAGCAGGTTGAAAAGGATACGGATCGAGACTACTGGATGTCCGTGGACGAGGCGATTGAATACGGAATTGTAGGCAAAGTGATAACTTCAGTTAAGGACGTTTCCTGACACGTCGAGTCGGTGGAGGCCACCATCATGCAAATTGGATACGTAAACATTTTTGTCAGTGATTTCAGCCGTGCAGTCGATTTTTTCAGCGAGACGCTGGGGTTAAAACTGGCTATGCGGGAAGATAATTTCGGATACGCTTCGTTTGATGGCGGCAGTATCGGCTTCGCAATCGCAGAAACCGAAGATTCATCACTGGTAGGCAAACATACCGGGATAGGTTTCATCGTGGAAGACATTGATAAAGCCTATGAGGAAATGAAAGCCAAAGGTGTGGAATTCGACATGCCACCAACAAAGCAACCCTGGGGCGGGACATTGGCTCTATTTAAAGATCCGGAAGGTAATGTGTTCTACCTGGACCCAGGCACCAATGGCGGCTAATGCAGCAAAACCCTGCCATTAGGTGAGTCTATCACTGCACGCATACCATCAGGGCCTTCAAGCACTTCCACCTCAATTTCCAGAGCCCGCATTAATTCCTTATAAG
>JAPUGI010000232.1 GCA_027292925.1 Gammaproteobacteria bacterium | reverse complement strand
TCTAACAGTTGCTTGTTTTGTCTGGCGTCATGTTCGAGGAAATATTGACTGACTGGTTTTAGGATGCCCGCCAGAGGATAAATAAGTTCCTGTGCCCTGCATTGGGCACGCATTGCTTTCATGGTGGCGAAAGTATCACCGCCGCGGTTAGTAATGCCGTCGCACGCACGAAGGGAATAGGTTGCGCCATCGTGGAGGCTTTTGCCAAAGGGTGCAATATCTTCCGGGAATGAAAGTCGCTCGAATTTCAGATAAGCATCCCGTAATTCCCGTTCAAAAGGAGCAATAAATTCCGCCAGTGTCTCCAGTCGAGGTGGATGCATGTTCCTCTGGACCTGCTCAAATGCTTCCATGGTAGTGAGCAATTTCGGCGCCAGATCAGTAATCGTATCCAGGAGTAAATCGTTATCAGAAGACATTAGCTCTGTTTAATTTCAACAGTGTTAAACTTTTGGGAACACTATACGTTATTTCGTAATCTTGTGAACGACTACACATTTCATATTCCACCACCTTGCCATGAAGAGATTGAAGTCTTGTTTGCGGATACGGATCTGCTTGTCATCCACAAGCCGGCCGGGCTTCTATCAGTGCCAGGGAGGATAGTGAAAGACTGTGTCTTGAACCGTCTGCAGGCAGAGTATCCGGATGTGGTCATTGTGCACAGGTTGGATCTCGATACGTCAGGCTTGTTGGTATTGTCACTGTCGGCTGCGGCAACGTCTGACCTGAACCGCCAGTTTCGGGAAAGAAAAGTCAGAAAGACGTACGTTGCGGTGGTCGATGGGGTTGTTATAGATGATTCGGGTGAGATTGAACTACCGATCAGGGGAGACCCTGACAATCGTCCAAGACAAGTCGTCGACGAAAAGAACGGCAAGCAGGCACTGACACACTACAAGGTCATCGAGCGCCAGGATGATTGTTCTAGACTCCACCTGACTCCAGTTACCGGCCGCAGCCATCAACTACGAATTCATCTGGCTGAGGTGGGCCACCCCATTCTCGGGTGTGATCTTTATGCACCCAAAGAAGTCTTGCAGCGTGCAGACAGGTTGTTGCTGCACGCAACAAGCCTCGAGTTCTTCCATCCCGTATCAAAAGACGGGCTGACCTTCAATAGTCAGCCGTGTTTTTAAGGATTTACCTGTTTTGTTCAACATAGTCGATGAAAGCATCTGGATAGATAGCCTTGCCTGAGCTCTCCCACCAGTCAGCCGCACGCCCACCATATCGTCCAAAGATCCTCTTTAGTGCGGGCTTGCCACTGGGTGCCCAACCTTCTGTATAGCCAATTTGCAGTTGAACGTAATCAGAAAACAACAAATTCCACTGCAGATTGATGTGGTTAGAGAGCCTGTATTCCTCTTCTTCGGTCAGTGCTTCACCTTTGTCCGCTTTGACGATGATCGTGGCGATCATCGAATCGCGATTGGCGATCATGATGTTCTGAAACTGAATCCGGTTGTTCAGCATCGTACTGGCTACTGTTGCGTTGCGCGTTTGCCTGATCTGAACTGCAAGATAAAGTAAGGTAATCAGGACGGCGAGTGAACTGACAAACTCCCCGATACTGCCCAGTTCCTGAATGGACATGGTTGTTCTCCCGATAGCAGCGAAGCCTGGTGCGAGTGCAACATTCGCACCAGGCTATTTTTTACAAGCCTCGTTTTTCCCGCTTTGCCTTGCGTTTCTCCTTCAACGTCCGTTGGGGTTTCGTTCGATCGTTGACTCGTTTTTTGTCTTTACCTTTTGCCATGACTAGTCCTCCAATGAAGTTTGTTAGTAAAAATATGCGTCTTTATAGAGTCAGCTGCTTCATTGCCATTATCCTCCTCTGCTCGGTGGGGTGACACGAAATACTCAATAGAATTGCGATCTTGAATTGCGCGGTTCGATAAAAAAGTATGAAACTGTGGATGAATGAAAGGATTCGAATTGCGCACTAATCGTAGTAGTTCGCTCAATCTCCCTAATCCATGAAAGGCGTTATGAGGTCATCAATTTCATCGAAGGGATTCCCGAGTGGGGTTTTCCAATCAGTTTAGAAGGTTTCTGATCTATTGCCAATGGAAATGCTGAAAGTGGTGAATTGGACTTTCGCTATTTTTGCCCGAACCTTGCGAATTTTTATTCCGCTTGCAAAGGGCTATTGAGGCACGGGGATGACCTGGCGTGCCAGTTCCTGCGCCCTCTGGATGTCCGCTGTGGCCATGTTAACTGCCAGTATCTCACGATTGCTGATAGCTTGTGGCAAACCGTTTTCCGCAGCGAGTTGCAGCCACATATGTGCTATGACAAAGTTCCGGGGAACACCACGGCCGTTGGCATAAGCTGCTCCGAGGTTAAGCTGGGAATCGCCGTGCCCCTGTAACGCAGAGAGTCGATACCATTTGATTGCCTCGTTCTGGTCTTGTTGCACACCCTGGCCGAACTCCAGGCTGACGCCCAGATTGTACTGCGCGTTTGCATGACCCTGGTTAGCGGCACGTTGCCACCAGGTAATTGCTTTCTTCAGATCCCGTTCGACCCCTCTGCCCAGATCATAGGCCACGCCAAGATCGAACTGGGCTTCGCTGAATCCCTGACGTGCTGCCCTGCCACACCACTTCGTGGCTTTGGAAAAGTCCTGGGATACGCCACGTCCCTCGAGGTACATCTTGGATAGAGCTCGCTGGGCCGGAGCGTAGCCTTTCTTTGCCGCCTGCCTGTACCAGAGTACAGCTTTCTCATCTTCTTGTTTCTGCAGGAACAGGAAAGCGAGATTAAATTGAGCGCCGGTATGGTCCTCCTGCGCGGCTTCCTGATACCATCTTTGAGCTTCAACGAGATCTCTCGAAATGTCGCGGCCGAATTGATAAGCAATTCCCAGGTTAAACTGGGCGTTGGTGTTACCCTCTATGGCCCGGACACGCAACGAGTTAAAGCGACTGGATGTGCCGTCTCTCTTAAGATCGGCAGCTATCGGCAAGGAGAGGAATAACAAGAGAAGGGGGAGCAAGTTCATATTCATTTTTGTCCCCACTTTGAACCTTTTATGTATTATTTAGAACTACAGTATCTTATAGCCTCTCCAAAATACAATACCGATGAGTGAAGAAACTAAACTGGTAGTGTGGGGCGTTGGAACCACGCGCACGATGCGTGTGTATTGGATGTTGCATGAACTTGGACTGCCATACGAAACCAGGCGAATCGGACCTCGAACCGGAGAAACCCAGTCGGCAGAGTTTCAACGGATCAATCCCAAACAGAAGATTCCAGTGCTCATCGATGGTGACCTGGTGATCACCGAAAGTACGGCTATCATGCGTCACCTGCGGCGTCGGTGTGACAAGCTGCCTTATGATGACTACCAGTTATCGATTGAAGGTAAGGCTGATTATGATGAATGGATGTCCTTTATCTCAATGGAACTGGATGCAACATCACTTTATGTCGTGCGCCGCCACAAAGACCTGGCAAAGATCTATGGAGAAGCCGAGAACGCCGTCACGTCGTCGATTGCTTATTTCGAACGGATGCTAGATTCAGTTGTCAGCCTGATTGTTGGTAGACCTTTTTTATGGGGTTCGACTTTTTCTGAACTGGATATTCACATGGCGATTATGCTTGATTGGGCCGGATTCATCGGCATACCCATACCCGAGAGCCTGGGTGACTATCACCGGGGGATCACCTCTCGCCCCGCTTATGAGGCAGCGAGGAAAATCAATTATTCTGACTTATAGATTTCGCTTGCCTGATTTTCATTAACATTATGTGTGCAAATAAAAATGGCTGACAGCTTTATCGAGTATAAAGCTAATTTTGATACGAACCCCTTTCACAAGGTGTTAGGGATTACCGTGCTTGAGCGGCGTCCGTCTTATGGCAAGATCGTCCTGTTAAAGGATGAGAATACGCCATCCGGCATCGGTGGCAGTGTTCACGGTGGTGTGCTCGCCGCCATGGTTGATATCGTCATGCTGGTTGCCATGTTCGCTGAAATGCGGGATGGCGAACAACCTGCGGGCACGGCGGAACTCGGTATTACCTATCTACGCCAGACCCACGGGAAACACATTTACGCCGAAGCCAAAGTCGTCAAACGCGGCAGGCAACTGTCGTTTGTGGAAGTTGATATAACCGACGATGATGACCGTTTATGCGCAAAGGGCCAGGTTATGTACGCTTTTAGAGCTTGAAAAGCCTTCTAATTCAATCGCTTAACTCGAATGCTAACACCGCCGGATTGCTTTTCCATAAGGAAGGAACCAAGCAAAGCCGCCCGAACAACGACGGTTTCGCCACTTTTAAGTGGTAGTGGGTTGTTGTCCAGCTGGCGCCAGATCTGCCCGTTATCAAGGGTTACAGTCAACTTTTTATACACGGA
>JAPUGI010000231.1 GCA_027292925.1 Gammaproteobacteria bacterium | reverse complement strand
AACAAGTTAAACGCTTTTTGTATGGTCCAGTAGGAACAGCTCAGGGCTGTTTAACTTGGAAAGGGGTTGCTGCTTTGGTCTCCCCCTGATTGTTCCACTTCTCGCTGCAGATATTGCAGCAGGGTTGTGGCTGGTCGGCCCAATATGTCTTCAACGGCCGTATTGGCAGCATCTCCCTTGCCCTCTAGAAAAGCACGGTTAAACTGGAGCAGGATATTGATGTGCCACTCTGGTTGATTGCTTGTAAGTAGCGCCTGTCTCACTTCTTCAAGCGATTGCTGCTCGTAACGTACTTTGCGTGCCAGCACCTGAGTAAATACACTGGCCACCTGGTGATAAGTTACGCTTTCAGCCGTAGTGAGTGTCACCTCTTGATCCATTAGCATATTTTTATCCATCAGAAGTTTGGTCGTGACCTCTGCAATATCATCCGCATCTACCATGGCAATTTTCGAGTCCCCGACACCGGCGCGAATAATGCCTTTTGATCTGGCTGAATCAAGGAGGAACGCGAGATTCTGCATAAAGAAAAGTGGGCGAAGAAAGGTGTGGCGTAAACCCGAGGATTGAATCTGCTGCTCTGTCTCAGCATGCCACCTGCCGCAGTCCACATAGGAATCAGCCGCTGTATCCAGGCCTGAGATCTTAACGATATAAGGATGTGACGTCGCCATTGCGGCGTTTACAACATTACCTTGTAATTCAACCTGCTTCGGGTCGACCGGCGACAGCAACATAACAGATTGGGTGCCGTCCACTGCTGATTGAACCAGGCCATAGTCAGCCAGATTGCCCGCAAATACGTCAATCCCGGCCGGAAGTAGATGCTTCGCCTTCTCCTCATCTCGTACCAATACCCTTAACGGTTGATCAGCCTCCACCAATCTTTCAACAACTCGCCTACCGATTCGACCGGTAGCGCCGGTGATAAGAATCATTTTGTCGATCTGCTTCTTGAAGAATATTGCAGCCTGCCATGGCAAACGTAGCAGGACAACCGTTACTCTGATATCGTCTCGCAGATTTCAGTTTAAGGGTCATTTTCAGACTCTCAGGACAAGCGGAACAGGGAGTAGATATGACAACAACACGATGGTTACAGTTTTCAATGTCGCTGTTTTTATCGATCGTCACATTATTTGGATGTTCCGATAACTCCTCGCAACCACATCAGAGAGAATCGGTTGCCGCTAACGTTGCACCCGTGGGACAACTGGGAATGGAAGTAGTGCCATTGCACTATCGTCTTGAACTGAAGATTGATCCGACCCAGGAGGGTTTCTCAGGAAAGACAACCATTGATGTTGTTATTAACGAGTCGCTTGACAGGTTCTGGCTTCATGGTAAAAACCTGAGTGTCTCGGAAGTTTACCTGACCGATAAAGATTCAAATCATGTTAAGGGTGTCTATGAAGAACGCCTCGGTTCTGGAGTTTCGCTGGTCACCTTAGAACGACAGGTTGAAGCCGGTCCTGCGGTATTGCATTTCACCCATGAAGCCTCTTTTAACCATTCCGCTAACGCACTGTTTAAGGTAGTTCGGGGGAAAGAAACCTATGCGGCGACTCAATTCCAGCCAATTGCGGCCAGGCAGGTATTTCCAGGTTTTGATGAACCTGTATTCAAGGTGCCGTTTGATTTGGAAGTAGTAGCGCGTACTGATGACGTTGTGATAACGACGACACCTGAAGCTGCGAAAGCCGATGAGGGTAACGGTTTTGTGCGTCACATCTTCGAAACGACACGCCCGCTGCCAACCTATTTACTGGCGTTTGCTGTTGGTCCATACGATGTTGTTGATTATGGGGTGATTCCAGCGAACTCGATTCGAGATCGAGAAATTCCACTGCGAGGGATAGCCGCGAAAGGCATGGGTCCCCGTATGCACTATGCGCTGAGTAATACAGATGGCTTATTGTCCAGACTGGAAGAGTATTTTGGCAGTCCCTATCCCTATAAAAAACTCGACCTGATCTCAATGCCGGAAAGTTTCGGCGGGGCGATGGAAAATGTAGGCGCCATTACCTACGACGAGTACTTACTTCTGATGGATGAGCAGTCCCCGGTGAGTCAACGCAGGGACTTTATGGCAACCCATGCGCATGAGATGGCACATATGTGGTTTGGTGATCTTGTGACACCTGCGTGGTGGACGGATATCTGGTTGAACGAATCTTTTGCAACCTGGTTAAGTTATAAAGCTGCGCAAGCTCACTGGCCTGAGGGTGAATTTGACCGACAAACGTTGAAAGGTGCCCTTGGTGCCATGAGCAATGATTCGCTGGCATCTGCACGTGAAATTCGAGAACCCATTGATAATAACGATAAAATTTCCGATGCGTTCGACGGCATCACTTATCAGAAAGGCAGTGGCGTGTTGGCCATGCTTGAGAGATACGTCGGGGAAGTGCAGTTTCAAAAAGGAATCAGATACCACATGGATCGTTATGCAGACAGCACCGTAATGGCAGAAGGTTTTATGGAATCCCTGGTTCGAGGATCTGAACTCGGTGAAATTGAACCAATATTCCAGTCATATATCAGCCAGCCCGGGGTTCCGCTGGTTTCACTACAGTTGGCTTGTAATGATAATCACAATCCACAGCTTTTTGTGCGGCAAACACGATACGCGCCTTTAGGTTCCACAATCGACCCGGATGCAAACCAGTGGCAAATTCCCATGTGCATCAAAAAGGTGTTGGATGGCGTCGCCACAATAGACTGCACGCTGTTGGATAAGAAAGAAAAAGTGATTGACCTTGGATCAACTCAATGTCCCGACTATGTGCATCCCAATGCAGATGGAACGGGTTATTACCGTTTTTCCCTGGATGAAAATAGCTGGCGTAATCTGCTGGCGAACTCAGTGAAGCTGGCACCAGCAGAAGCGCTAGTACTGATGGACAGCCTGGATGCTGCATTCCGGGCAGGAAAGGTATCCGCCGAAACATATCTTTATGGGCTTTCAACGCTTGTAAAGCACGAAGCCTGGGATGTAGTCGATGCTGTAACCAACTACTTTGAAGGGATAACCAACGTCATTGAAGTAAACCAGTTGCGGCCTTTGGAGAAGGCTTTGCGCCGGATAGTTGGTCCGCGTTTCGAAAAGCTGGGCGACTCCAATGACACCGGCTCCAAACTCCTGCACCAGCGATTGTTACGGTTCATGATTGTGGTTGCAAAAGAACCCACACTACGCAAATCACTTGCTAGCCAAGCCGCCGCAAGAATTGGTTTAGATGGCGATGCTGATTTATCTGCAGCTCCGGCCGATCAGTTGGAAACAATATTTAGTGTTGGCGTACAGGACCTAGGTGAACCTTTCTTTGATTTATTACTTGAAATGACGATTGCGTCCGAAGATCCTGCATTTCGAAATTCAGCGGTAGGCGCATTGGCGCGAGTTGAAGATCCAGCCGTGGTTAAGAAATTGCAAGCGGCGGTTTTGGAAGGGAAGTTTAAAGGAACAGAAGGGATGAGCATTGTGTTCCGGCAAATGGTACGAATTGCAACAGCGGAGTTGACCTATGCCTGGATCCTGGAGAACGACCAGGCGATCATCGATATGGTTCCGGAAACATTCCGTTCGACTAGCGTCCCCTCCTTCGGTAGTTCTTTCTGCTCAGAAAAACAAGCTGCGGAATGGCAAAGGTTCATCACATCGAATGCCGATAAGTTGCCGGGCTACGAGCGAAGCCTCGCGCAAGCGACGGAAAGCATTCGCCTTTGTGCGGCGCTCCGGCAGAAAAGCGCTGCCGATATTGTCACCGCCGCAGCGAGCTTCCGATAAGTCCGGCACCGGCCATATCGACTCGCGTAAAGTGGAGCGGGGAAGAATCATGGGCTAGGCAGCTTCGATTCGAATGAGGACGCCAAACTCCAGCTCGACTTGCAAGATATCCGGCGAGTCGGTGGCGCCGGTGACCTTAAGTCCTCTTGCGTTCAAGCTTTTTTTCGCTTCTCGCGGGTCACTCGACTGCAAAACCAGGGCGTACATGCCTTCGCGGTCGGCTGCCAAAAATGCGGAGACAGATTTTGCGAAGGGGCGGTTACTATCCTCAACCGAGACCAGTTCGATCACTCCACCATATGCTGGTGTGCAAATCGCCGATCGCACACCACGTCCGTCATCGACCGTCGTTTCAGCGACGCCCATCGCCAACTTTTTGCCGTACACCTCCATGGCGTGATCCAGATCTTGAACCGCGATGATTACCCTTGCGATGCCAGAGAGCCCAGGAGAGTCACCTTCGTCACCTGGGTCCTGTGCTTGAAAAGAGTTCACCGGGTAGACCCGGATCAGGACGCCATGTGTCGAA
>JAPUGI010000230.1 GCA_027292925.1 Gammaproteobacteria bacterium | reverse complement strand
AGGAATGGACTTCCTGGCGTTGCATCGGGTTGGGTTTCCTGTAGAAAGCCACTTGTGATTTCTGCATCGAAACCAACGATCCAGGTATTGCCGTTATGTAAACTGGTTTGTATGCCAATGCTGCTATGGCCGTTTTTTTCCTGAGCCTGCCCTGGTAAAAAATGCTGGAGGAAAGTCATATCCA
This sequence comes from Gammaproteobacteria bacterium, assembly GCA_027292925.1. Lineage (GTDB taxonomy): Bacteria > Pseudomonadota > Gammaproteobacteria > Pseudomonadales > Azotimanducaceae. Next base: position 3,952 of record JAPUGI010000230.1, on the reverse strand, counting down.
CGTAACGGGCGTAGGGGGTGATGGTGATGAATCTTTCGGAGTCTAGTTGTTTTTCCAACCTGGAATTGAGTCTCGCCGAACGTACATCTCGAAAGGCTTCCGGGTTCGGGTTGTCTTTTTTTAATCTGGTTTCTTTGTACGCCTCAGGTCCCTGGATGAAACCTGCGGTTTCCTGATTCAGGTTTGTGTATGAAAAAGTTGTCGTTGCATCGAAATTGGCAAAATTACCACGAAATTTGGTCGTTAGTTTTTGTTGGTCAAATCCCGAATCATCTTTATATCCATCGTCTGATGTTCCACTAAAATCTACGCGCCAATTCTCCCCTCTGTGATTTAGTTTGATACGGGTGTATGCGTGCGCTCCTGCTTCCAGTTGCGTTAAGTTTCCAGGTGACGAAACTGCCGGTGTAAGTACATTGATGAGGCCGTGCATGGCGTTTGACCCATGCAACGCTGACCCAGGTCCCTTGATCACCTCCACCCGATCGGCAACTTCACTGTGAGATTCGAATAATTCGTTGACATTGCAGAAGCCTGAAGCGCGAAGAGCAATCCCGTCCTGTGACATCAAAAACGCCCCGCATCCTCCGGCACCTGTTAACACTGGTGATCGAATGGCGCTCAGGTGTTCTTGTCCGTTACCACGGCTAATCCAGGCGCCTGATACACGCTGCATCACTTCATTAATATGGGTGTGGCTGACGGAATGAAGAGTTTTCTTACCTATCGTAGAAATATTGAAAGATAAATTGCCAACTCGCTGGTCATTTCGAGTGGCGGTCACCACAATTTCTTCCAGCGGGTTGGTGAAAACCTCGGCTGAAAAAAAAGAGACCGTCAGGGTCAGCAAAAAAGTGCGCATGTGTGTACTGGATAGTCCAAAAAGCGCGACATTATATAACTTCCTGATTCGAAACAAAGCGGTGCCTTATCTGCTCGCCATCCCCGATTTTCGACCGGTCATACCGCGAGAGGTTATATATTGACAAATGGGTCTGTATAAAGTGAACTGAAACGTTAGGACGCCCGTGAATGGGAGCATTGGGCTATGGCTGATGATACGAAGACCAGAAGTAAAGCGGAGAACGTGACCACGTACACGCCGTCTTTGCTGCAGTCTATTCCGCGAAAGCAACAGCGACAGACACTGGGTATTACCGAGGATGCGCTGCCTTTCAAAGGATTGGATATCTGGAATGCTTATGAATTTACCTGGCTTAACGGCAAGGGAAAACCCCAAGTGGCTATGCTTCAATTCCAGGTACCCGGTAAATCGGCCAATCTAATTGAATCGAGATCTTTAAAACTCTATCTCGGATCTTACAGCAGTACCTCCTTCGGCCATCGTAATGAAGTCGTTTCCACATTGGAATCGGATCTGACACTGGCAGCGCAGGCACCGGTTAGCGTCTCTTTTATGACCCCTGAACAGGTACAGCACGAAGGGATTGGTTTGCTGGTGGGAACTAGCCTGGATAATCTTGATGTGGAAATCTCAGAATATTATTGGAATCCGGATTTTATTGAGATCGAGAGTAGTACCATCGTTAGGGAATCTGTCTATACCCATCTTTTTAAATCTCTGTGCCCGATATCCGGGCAACCGGACTGCGCCAGTATATTGATTCAGTACAATGGCAATAGTATCAGTCATGAAGGTCTTTTGAAGTACCTCGTGTCCTATCGGGAACACGCCGAATTTGCCGAGCAGATTGCGGAACGTATCTTCATTGACATTATGAACCGCTGTTCACCGGACAGGCTTGCAGTGAGTGCCAGATTCGCAAGGAGAGGAGGCATTGATATTAATGCCCATCGAACTCACGAGGAAGCGCTTCCGGCTGAAGTCAGGGTCTGGCGACAGTAATGTTTTCCTCGATAATCTCCCTAGTCAGTCCCCCCTTTTTGGAAATACTAAAGACTTGATCCACCCGAGAATGGAATTGCGGTGGAGGATATAGCGATCTAGTTGTTCCATCTCATGTTCAAGTTGCCTCGTATCTTTGAAAATCTGCTCCCGAGTTACCAGTTCTTTTTCAGGATCAAGTTGCTTGATGACTCTGGCGGGATTGCCTGCGGCGATTGAATTTTCGGGGATGTCATTGGTAACGACTGAACCTGCGCCAACAATACTGTTTTTTCCAATGGTCACGCCCTTGCAGATGATGGCGCCATCTCCTACCCATACATTGTTAGCCAGTGTAATCGCTTTGGTATTACCGACAGGCCTGGTGCGGTCGTAGATATCGTGCCAATCAGCATCGGTCACATAGCTACCGGCGGCGAACATGCAGTTGTCACCCACACTGATTGTGCAGGCAGAATCAAGACGAACTCCAGGGCAAAGCAGGACGTTGTTTCCGATGCTGATACGACCCTGGTGCTCGCCAAATGCCCAGGTTGAGAGGGAAACCATTCGGTCAGGCGTGGTGACGATATGCACGTTATCACCGATCCTTATGTGTTTGCCGTGGACCCTGACATTCCAGGGCTTCATCATGCAGTGGCCGGGACCCAGCGCCTCCAGTTGTGGAGAGATGAAGTGATTGCTGTACCAACGCTCGAGATGATGAATAAGTCGTTTTACAAAATATGGTCGGTGGTCCTGGATCATTAAAAAAACCCTGCGTAAAGATTGATTCTACCAGCGCGTTTTCCTCTGAACCATGTTTCAAGTATGGTAGCTGTAACTTCAGTTTATTCAGGTTTATGGTGGACGCTTTAGAGGCACTGCATGGTCGAGTATCATCTTCCAGATTATCCGGTGACGTAGACGAAACTGAACTGGATAATATCCTTCGTGCTGCTCTACGCGCGCCGGATCATGCCCAGTTAAGACCGTGGCGTTTCCTCACAGTGAGGGGAAACGCGAGGCAAAAACTCGGCGCATTGTACGCTCGTGCAAAGCTGACAGAAGACCCGTCAACGGGTTCGGCGGATCTTGAAAAGATCAAAAGCAAGCCCTTGCGTGCTCCACTGATTGTTGTGGCAATTGTGTGTATCACGGAACACCCAAAAGTACCCGAGGTTGAGCAGATTTTGTCCACCGGGGCCGCCATGCAAAGTATGCTATTGGCAGCTTATGCACAGGGAGTTGGTGCGATGTGGAGAACGGGTGGTATGGCTTACAACAAGATTGTATGGGACGGTCTGGGTCTGGGGGAAAATGAGAAAATTGTGGGGTTTCTATATCTTGGCGAGACCGGGGATAATTTGAGATCCGCCAAAGCATTGAACGTTGCGGATTACGTCAAGGAGTGGACTGCGAGTTGAACTCTGCAGAAGTATTACTTGCCTCTAGCTGGAAGGAACTGAGAACTGAAGTAGCGGCCTGGGACACTAGTCCCGGAAGAACAATCGACGAGGATATGGGCGGATTTGATGGCTATACAAGGTTTTGGTGCGAACATGCGGTACTGGGAGTTTATTGGATCGCGGAGCAACAGGCAGGAAATGAAATTAAAATATTTCTTACCCCGGACATTGAGTTGGTTGGGTTTAAGGAACCATTAGCTGATAAACCGGATGATTCGCTGAAGAGAAAACTAGCGGAAAATGCCGGTTGGTATGAATCTGCTGCGACGGTGATGCGGAAACTGACGGAAAAACAGATGTCCCTTTTTTAAGGAAAGTCTTTAAGGGAAGTTTGGAGGAGATAGACAATGGGTAGAACAGCCAGGTCAAGAAATGCTGGTCGAGTGCAGGATCGGCTTATCGACGAGTTGATCGGTATCAGCAGGGGGGTTATCGCCGATGGCGTGGTTGATGAAAAAGAAGCGATATTTATTGGCCAATGGATCGAAAATCATCGTGAAATTGCCGATAGTTGGCCGGTCAACGTGCTTTACGTGCGGCTCACTGAGATGCTGAAAGACGGAGTACTCAGTGAAGATGAACAAAAGGAACTGCTGGAAACACTTCGCGACCTGACGGGTGATAGTTCCCTGTATCA
>JAPUGI010000023.1 GCA_027292925.1 Gammaproteobacteria bacterium | reverse complement strand
AGCATCATTATTTCCGGCGGCAGGGGTATGCAAAATGGCGAGAACTTCGCATTGCTGGAATCAGTCGCTGATAAGTTGGGTGCGGCAATTGGCGCTTCGCGAGCTGCAGTCGATGCGGGCTTTGTTCCCAACGATATGCAGGTTGGCCAGACTGGCAAGATTGTCGCACCGGATCTGTATATTGCAGTGGGCATCAGCGGTGCAATCCAGCATCTTGCGGGCATGAAAGACAGTAAGGTTATTGTGGCCATTAACAAGGATGAGGATGCACCCATATTCCAGGTTGCTGATTATGGTCTGGTAGCGGACCTGTTTAAGGCTGTTCCGGAATTCGACGCGCTATTGTGATCGCCACAGGGACAGGATTCTTCCCCTAAGGTAGGCAGAAGGTGAATACCGTGGCGGATACGGACTGGTCCCTTATCGAAGTCACCCTATCGGATTCGCTGACCTGAACTCTTCCGTGACGGTGGCGAGGCACTTAAATTCAACATTGTCATGAGTTTTCATGTAGTGGATCAGCCTCTCCAGCATGAGCATGCGACTGCCTTTACCAATACATTGTGGATGCATGGTAAGCACGTAGACGCCCGACCCGAGTTTTTGATACAAGTAATCGAATTCAGCCGCCCATATTCCATAGACGTCATCTGGTGAACGTAACCCTTGTCGGTTACCCTCATAGGTGAAATATGGCCAGTCATCCATATTCCAATCGAAAGGTAGAATCACTAGATCAATTGTTTCCCCAAATTCGTAAGGCCCGTCTGTACGTGGTACATCTCCTCGTCGAAAATAGGTAGGTTCAAAATCATGGGGTGCGAGGGAACTGTCGTAACGGATGCCATGTTCCATCAGCATGCTGACCCATCGCTCGCCAAGGTTACCACCCGGCAATCGATGTCCAACAGGTGTCTTGCCGCATAATTTATCTATACATTCAATTGAACGCTCCAGGATGGTTCGTTCTTCGACCACGTCTCTTTTTGATGATGGTGCTTCATGGCAATAACCGTGATAACCGATTTCGTGACCCGCATTAGCGACCTGCTGGCAGATCTCGGGGTAGGTTTCGATCGTGTGGCCGGGAATAAACCAGGTGCTCGGAATCTGCTCATCGTCCAGGAGTCTGACCAGACGCTGGGCACCGATCTCACCAAATTCACCGTGTGCGATAAGATTCGGCGATCGGGATTTGCGTGGGCCGACCCATAATGAAATGGCATCGAAATCAAAACTCAGGCAGACACTGATTCGCTTTGTCACTTGCTGGACACCACCTACAAATACAATCGTTAGTTCAGGAATTTTAATCCTTTATCCCAGGCTTTGCTTATGATACCGGGGTACCCTTGTCTGGTGGTGCTCAGCCTTTCGCGCGCTTTTGTTTAGCCTGGCTACCTTTGGTAGAAATGGTAACGTCCCACGAATGGTCCGACGCGTAATTGACCAGGCTAACTTGCGCTTGTAGTCCCACTTGAATCCATAGCGTTCGCGAAGTTGCGCAGGCAACAATGCCAGCGCAGGCACGCTAATCACGTCACCGAGGGTGGCAGGAAATCCCCTGATGGGCGGATGAATGATGTCTTCGGCTAATCCTCGTGCCGTTGGCGTGATCTCTAGAACCGGGCCGCTAAGCATGTCAGAAAAATAGTCTTGAAATGATGTTAAGTCTCGCGGTACGAGCGCATCTTGAGCACCAAACAGTTCAGCAATGATGCGCGATTCAAGATAAAAAGCCTGTTCGTCTTCCGGAGCTAACCGGTGCACGAATATCGAATATGTCTTCAGTGTTGTGGCTATGAGCGTCGCGTAAACCCACAGCACCAGTTCGGGATTCGCCGCATTGTAGTGTGTCCCGACCGAGTAAAAAGACGTGCCCTCACGCATGACCCCATGAACACCGGAATGAATGTGATTAACGCGCTCGATGGCGGCAAGGGAAGTATCCTGGTCACCATAAATGAGCTCCTGCATGGTTTTCACAGTTCTATAGAGGCGCCGAATGGGGTGTTCACGAAAATCGCTGTGATCGGCGACCGCCGCGGCGATTTTTGGGTGGGCTAACTGCATCAGCAGCGCCGCACCACCACCGAGTAACAACACCGATTCACGGCTGACCCGCCAAAATGCCCCATTGGGATCAAACAGACGGCGGCTTTTCAATTCACATTCTGATGACATTTTTCACGCATTCGAATACAAGTCATCCTCTGTACTTGTATCTCTGACAAAAGACAAGGCTCGACCTCATCCGCGATGTTACAATCGTAGAGTTCTTGTGATGAGATCCACAAGTCTAATTCCCATTACGCCAAACAGCTTAACACCGCGACAACAGGAAATAGTCATGAGTAACCAAAAACTCGAATATACCTCTGAAGAGTTAATGTCAGAAGATAACTTTGAAGAACCCCTGTTTGGCGGCGAAGTTCGCTGCCACGGAGGATATATCGACGGTGATTATGTATCTCCTCGATGCAAAGTTCGAAAACCGGCGATTGAAGCGTGGCGACAACGGTTAATCGACGACGGTCAGCCATTGATCCATATCCCTGACGCCTATGTGCCCCCTCATTATCCTAACTGCGAACAGGCCAAGTACCTTCTACATGAAGGCATTGTCGATCCAATTTCACGTTCGTTAACAACAATTTCCATAGTTGAAGGTTTTGGTGCACGCATTCGCGAAGTGCATCTGCCGGATTTAGGCAGTGAAGTGAAAGAAGATATTGCGGGTACGGCACTTGCGCATTTGCACAAGGGGTTATTCGAAGCTCATGCCAGGGATGAAGCAGGGTATCGGGATCAGGGTGGACACAAACAAATGTGGGAAGCGGCAAGGGACATTGGCCTGAATAAACCCGAAATACCTAATGACGTTTTACTACGCATGATGAGCGGAGGAAGGAGTCGGAAACGGCAGCGTTTATTTCCGGAGTTATCTGCAAGGATGGAAGATATGATTACCTTTCTTGCTAATATCCTGGTTATCGAGACATTTGCTGAGGATGTATTTGCATGGGCGATTGATCTATTGGGGGATCAAGAGGTGAGTCATGATGCAGAACTTGCAGCACATCTGGTGAAATGTGTGCGCGCAGATGAGCAACCACATATTGATTATCTCACGCTTGCCCTGTCTGAACTTCGCGCCCGTACGCTGGTGTCTGAAGACGGTAAAAAAGAATTCGAAGGGGCGCAAGTCATTGACCATATTTTTACGAGACAACTACGTGGTGCCGCAACGAACAGACCTCGTGATGCGAGAGAACGATTGCAAAAAGAAATCCATGAACTGATCACGGATAAAAGCCGTGCGGCTAAGATTTCCAATAAGTTTGAATCTCTGGATAGTGGCTGGACATTCCCAAAATCAGAAAATGAGCAGCTGGATATTTTGTTAAAGGTTTCCGAGTGTGCCTAGATTACTGGAGCGTTTTTATCGTGCAAGCCGGATTGGTTTTACTGCGATCTGTGTTTGGCTGAGATACAAGATTCCCAAGTGGTTTGATCAAGTCCGAGGCATAGACCCGGATGAGCGGGATATGTCTAGTATCCATCAACGTAATGCAAACCAGATATTTAATTCTGCGGTGAGTATGCGTGGCATGTTGATTAAAATGTGCCAGGTCGTTGGCACTCGCTCTGATGTTTTCCCACCTCAGTATGTAAAAACGCTTTCGCAATGTCACGATCGCCTGCCTCCCAGGTCCTTCGCAAGCATTCGTACGGTAATTGACGAGGACTTTGGAAAACCACTTGAAAAAATATTCAGTGAATTTTCAGCCACACCTATCGCATCAGCCTCACTTGCGCAGGTCCATAAAGCAAGGCTGCACTCAGGTGAGCAGGTCGCCGTCAAGATCCAGTATCCGGACATCGATCATATTATCCAGACAGATTTAAAGTCCTCGCGTCGGGTAGCACAGATATATCAGCATTTTGATAGTGAGCCGATGGACTTCCTGCCGCTCCTGGATGAATTGCAAATCCATCTGAAGCTGGAACTGGACTTTCGCCGTGAGGTAGAAAGTGCTGATCGAATCCGCGATTTGTTTGCCGAAGATCACTATGTGCATAGTCCCAGGTTCAAGCACGATCACTGCACCCGACGGGTCATCGTGATGGAATTTGTGGAAGGCATCAAGGTAACGGATGAACAAGGTTTGAAAGATGCGGGTATCGATTATTCAAGGTTGATGGATCGCCTCATGCGGATTTTCAACAAGATGATCCTGGCATTTGGATTTTTTCATGCAGATCCCCATCCAGGCAACATATTTGTGACGAAGGGAAAGGAAGGGTTGCCGGAATTTATTTTGCTGGATTTTGGATTGGCTAAAGAACTGCCCAAAGGTTTCGGCATGGGTATATTTGAACTGATGTTCTCGATGATGACTTTCAATGAATCAGCGATGCTGCGTGCTTTTTCCGAATTGGGTTTCAAAACGCTTAACGATGATGATCAATCATTACTGATGATCGCGCGCAGGATGATCGGACGATCAGATA
>JAPUGI010000229.1 GCA_027292925.1 Gammaproteobacteria bacterium | reverse complement strand
ACAGTTGACCTGTTCGAGGCAATAGAAAAAGCATTGGGTCTTGAAAAAAATACCCTCAAGATCGGCATCATGGATGAAGAACGCCGAACCACGCTGAATTTGAGAGAGTGCATTCGGGTTGCCAGTGAGCGGGTGATTTTCATCAATACCGGATTTCTTGACAGGACCGGGGATGAAATCCACACCAGTATGCTTGCAGGTCCTATGGTGCGCAAAACACTGATGAAACAGCAACCGTGGATAGCTGCCTATGAAGACTGGAACGTTGACAGCGGCTTGAGTGCAGGCCTGGCCGGTAAAGCCCAGATTGGCAAGGGCATGTGGGCGATGCCGGATGAGATGGCGCAGATGATGGAGGCGAAAATTGGCCACCCTGAAGCGGGTGCCAATACGGCATGGGTACCTTCACCGACTGCAGCAACACTGCATGCCATGCATTACCACAAGATCAATGTCTTGAATCGCCAGCAGGAATTAAAATCAAGACAACATGCGGACCTGGCTGATCTTCTCAACATACCCCTGTTACATGGAGAAAATTTATCCGACGATGAGGTTCAGCACGAGTTGGATAACAATGCCCAGGGAATTCTGGGTTACGTTGTACGCTGGATAGATCAGGGCGTGGGTTGCTCGAAGGTGCCGGACATCAATAACGTTGGCCTGATGGAAGATAGAGCGACGTTGCGAATCTCTTCCCAGCATATTGCGAATTGGCTGCATCATGGAATCTGCAGCGAAACACAGGTGATGGAAACATTGAAGAAAATGGCTGGCGTAGTTGATCAACAGAATGCAGCAGATGTGAACTACCGTAGTATGTCATTGGACCTCGATAATAATATCGCGTTCCAGGCGGCCTGTGATCTGGTGTTTAAAGGGTGCGAGCAACCTAACGGCTATACTGAACCGGTGTTACATGCGAGAAGAAAGGAAGTAAAAGCCCAAAAGTAATAAGTGAATATCAACATGATATTATGATACATTTATCCCATGGCTACCGAAAATAAGGAAAAAATTCTCGTTATTGAGGACGAGGCATTGGTTGCGAGAAAGTTAGAACACCGCCTGACCAAGATGGGATGGGAAGTGGTTGGTATTGCCTATGGCGACGACGCAATCGAACTGGCCATGGAGACTCAACCGGATTTGTTGCTGACTGACATCCACTTGAAAAATGGCGTTGATGGAATCGAAGTTGCACAGAAAATCTGTGAGGAAATCGATGTCCCGGTCGTGTTCCTGACCGCCTATTCAGATGATCAGACGGTGGCAAAGGCGAAATTGGCTACGCCATTCGGTTATATCATTAAACCCGTCGAGAATCGCGAATTACAGATCACGATTGAGATGGCGTTGTATAAGTTCCGCATTGACAAGGAACTAAAAGAAACGCAACAACTTCTGCAGACGGCGCTCACCTGTATTGGCAGTGCCCTGGTATTTGTGGATGACGCTGGCCGTGTATTGAATGTAAATAAAGATGCCATACGGTTGTTGGGAAACACGGACGCAATAGGAAGAAACTGTCAGGACCTGTTGAGCCTGGCGGACGGGTCTTCTGTGTTAAAAACCATCGATGCGGCACTGCATGAAAAAGGGATTGCTCGCCTGTCACCGTTTGTTATCCAGGTGGCAGACCAGGAAATGAAGCTAGTCGATGGCATAGTGGGGCCAATGGACGCTGGCGGCGTACTTATGCTGCGAGAGTTGGCTGAAATCAATGACTCTGTTGAAATGCTTGGCGCGCCTAATGACTTGCTCGCGAATCTTGGCTCGGAAGCGCTTATCCCAACCGAGTCCGCTCTCTGCCAGATGCTGATATCGCCTTATGGTGTTGAAGGCGCGGAAGCCAACAAGATCATCGAGAAATTATCGCGCCAGTTCGATCAGCATGTACGCTCCACCGACCTCGTCAGTGTGTTTGCTGGATCACTGCTCTCGGTCAGCATGCCCTATACCTCAATCCTTGAAGGCGAGCAAATAGCTAAAACACTACTGCAGGAAATCAATAGCAACGTCAACATTGATGAGAAAATTCACTTTAGTATCGGGCTTGCCTATAGCACCGCTGGAGACAAACAGCCCTTGGAATTGTTTCGCCGTACGACAGTGGCATTAAACAATGCGCGCAGTGCAGGTGGCAGCAATATTGTTGTGTGGGATGAAGGACTCGACGAAGCCATTGCCAACAGGACAAGCGAGATTCGAATGGAACGCGAATCCCACAATGTGGTGCTCTTGTGGAATGTCATGAATGTCTTCTCCCGGGCGGAAGATGTGGAAACCTTGTCCCAGGGCTTTTGCGAACATATGTTCCCGTTTTTCAATTTTACACGCATAGCGTTACTCACCAGAAAGAATAAAGCACTAGTGACTATCACCGGGTTTGTGCAAGGCGAGGGAGAAGTTAGCTCTATTGCTGAGCTTAACCTCAGTGCAGCAGAATTCCAGCTCATCAACAGCCTGTTGGGCGATGGTTCCGGTTTTGCAGAGCAGGATCGAACCTGGCTGTTCGGTCTTGGCAGCGAGCGTGTATTGTTCCTGGATCCCGTTGATGCGAAGGATCGTGCTCAAACAGATTTTCTACGGACCCTGGTGGATTACTTTTCAACCGGCATGTCCCGATTTGAATTACTGCCAGACATTGATCCGATTACAGACGATTTTCTCAAAGTTGGTGATCTTGTTTATCGTTCACCGCAACTAGCTAGCATTGTTGAGAGCATTAGGCTGGTCGCGCCCACTGACGCCACAGTACTTATAACCGGGGATACAGGTACCGGCAAGGAAATGTTTGCCAAGTATCTGCATGACTTAAGTCCTCGCAGTGACAAGCCGTTTATTATCGTGGATTGTGGTGCAATCGTTAGCAGCCTCATTGAAAGTGAATTATTTGGTCATGTCCGTGGTGCTTTTACAGGTGCTGACAAAAATTTCTCGGGCAGATTAAAAGAAGCTGATGGTGGCACTGTGCTGCTCGATGAGATAGGTGAATTACCCCTGGATGTACAGATAAAATTGCTGCGCTTTGTGCAGAACCGGGAAATCGTCGCGGTGGGAACAACGGAAAACCTGACGGTCGATACCCGTGTTATTGCTGCGACGAACAAAGACATTAAGAAGATGGTTGAAGAGGGTACCTTCCGCGAAGATTTATACTACCGGCTAAATGTATTTGCCATCGAAACGCCCAGATTGAAGGACAGACACGAAGATATACTCCTTCTCGCTGAACATTACCTTGATCTTTACTCTCAGCGTTATGGTAAGAGATCTCTAGGTTTCAGCCGGGACGCTGAGCAAGCCTTGTTGCAATATGAATGGCCTGGCAATGTCCGTGAATTGATCAATGTGATTAACCGCGCGGTCATTCTTTGCAAGGATTTATCGGTGAACCCCATTCACCTGGGATTGTTTTCAACGACAGAAGAACCCTCCACGGCAAAACCAGATGGACAAACATCCTTGCTTGAAAGAATTCGTGAACTAGTCGATTGCTCGCTTGCCATGAAACCTGATTTACCCCCTGTTGGATTGTGGCTGGAAGAGGACCTGATTCTTACCAGCCTGGAAGATAATTCAAGAATTTTGAGCCGGGCTGCAACCAGTCTCGGAATTCCGGAGTCAACCTTACGCCGCAAGGTTGGCCGTCTTAGAGATACTTACGGCAACGTGTTACCTGAGCGACCCAAAGGCTGGTTTGACGCAAACAGAATGCTGGTTGAACTATCTGGCATATCCAAAGAACGTAGGATTCCAGTATTGGATCTGGCTTGCCAGTCCCTGGCAAAGGAAATTGAAAGCAGGAATCTTCTCCGGCAGGATGCGGCAACGCTGATGGGTGTTTCGGTGCCGACTTATCGTAAGTTGATTGGCTAGCTCCTCAATTCACTTTCAAGAGAACGTAGTACTGAGAGTAGCGAATTTTCGTTTATTGGCTTGATCATAATCTCATCGGCACCGGCAGCGAGTGCTTTTTGTCTTGTTTCAGGATCGCTATAAGCAGTAATGATAACCACCTTCGCTTTTGTCATCTCTATCGCTAGGCGGCAAACATCGATACCATCCAAACCATCACCTTTGAGATTGATGTCCAATAGCACAACATCAGGTTTGTGCTGAAGAATTAGCTCTGCAGCTGTCGCGCCACGAGTTGCCATTGCGACCACTTCATGCTTATTTTCCTCTAGCATACCCTGTATGCCCATGGCTACCAGTGATTCGTCTTCGATAATTGCGATTCTCATGTAGTTATTGCTCGACTGGGAAGACAATTTCAACAGATGTACCTGAGTCGTTGTCCAATGTTATTTTTCCTTCCAGTTGACGAAGTGCTAGTACTGATATGATGCTAACTCCCATCGAATTCGGCTTCTCGAACACTGTGGTATCACCTATCCCGCTGCCATTGTCCATCACGCTTAAGCAGTAATTATTCTCGATTTTTACCAGGGAAATTTTCACAGAAGGATGATCATGGACATTTTGGAACGCATGCCTTAATGAATTAGTCACGAGTTCGTTGACGATCAGACCACAGACGATAGCTGTATCGATACCCATAATTATTGGATCAACTGATACGTTAATTTCCGGAGTAGAAACATCTTGTACTTGTTGGAAGTTATTGAGATTCGCTACCAATGCTTTCAGGTAGTCTTCGATGTTGATTGTTCTTAAATCATCGGACTTGTAAAGACTCTCGTGAATTAGTGCCATCGCCTGGATTCGACCTTGGCACATACGAAACATTGATTTGATAGAAGTGTCTTGTATTGTTTGTGATTGAATCGTCAGCAGGCTGGAGATTAGTTGCATGTTATTCTTAACACGATGGTGTATTTCTTTGATTAACAGTTCTTTTTCGGAAAGCAGTTCTGTCAGATCCTGGGTCCTGGCCTCTACCAGTTGTTCCAGGTGATGAACATTCGCAAGTTTCATGCTGTTGATGATGTAAATTCTGGAAATCCATAAAATCCCCGCAACAAAGATGACGTAGAGCGTATAGGCCCACCAGGTTAACCAGGGGGGATTAAGAATGGTAAAGGGTGCTTGTATTGTATCTTCACTCCAGATGTCGTCCCCGGTTGACCCCTTAAACTCGAACGTGTATTCACCAGGATCCAGATTCGTGTAAAACGCATGGTTGTATCTGGATGTTTGCCAGGAACTGTCATAGCCATTGAGCCGATATTTGTAAACGTTGTTACTCGGGTCCGTGTAATCGAGCACCGCAAGTTCAAAATCTATATCGTTGATGGTGTGTTCTAGTTTTAATGGACGATAAGCAAGTGTCGAACGAAGTTCGAATTGCAGTTTACCCTCTCCCGTGATTGATCTAAGTGCGATCGGTGGGCCTTTCGCTGGCGCGGGTAGTTTATCGCTAACGAATGCGTTGAAGCCGTTAGCTCCACCAAACAACAATACACCACCGGGCGTTTTTCCGAATGCGTTTGCGTTAAAGTCGTTGTGTTGAGCACCTTTATCACGGCCATAGTGCAAAATTCTACGGGTCACGGGATCAAGCTGATTCAGTCCGCGTCCACTACTGATCCAGACATTGCGGTCACCGGCTTCGATGACGCCATAAATCCCGTTGGAAGAGAGGCCATCAGCGGTTGTGAAATGATCTTCCACAATGTTTGTGCGCTTGCTATAAAGATACGTTCCGTTATTGGTCGATCCAAGCCACAAATTGTTATCTGATGCATGTGAGATTGCGACGATTTTGGTGTCTATCGGCTCTATCCGTTTGATTGAATGTGTCGATATGTCGATACGGTAGAATCCTTGACCTAGAGTACCAATCCAGAGATGAAACTCATCTGCTTCAAGTGCTACAACTTTTCTAATTTCGAAGTTCGTCCCATCTTCCATTGCATTTTCATTGGATTTTAAGAAAGTTGACATTTTCTTGAATCGAGTGCCGTCAAAATAGACTATGCCGTTGATAAATTCAGCCACCCATACTCGTCCCGTAAAGTCAGTCTCGATGCTGGTAATCGCGTTCCCAGGCAGGCCGTTCTTTCCTGAGACAGTATATGTGGTTGTAGTT
>JAPUGI010000228.1 GCA_027292925.1 Gammaproteobacteria bacterium | reverse complement strand
CTTCGAACTGACCAGGAACTGGTCCCCAGGACAATACTCAATGTTACCATCGGCATTGGCGAACCATTCGCCATGTACCTGCTTCGAGGTGAAATTCGCTGGACAAAATCCGAGGACGAAGAGTATTACATGGGCATCAGGCTAACCGAACAGGAAGGCACAGATTTAGATTCCTGGATTGCTCATTTCGATGACTAGTCCTGATTTGTGATCCAGGTACAGACTCAGATTAAATAGAAATAGCCATGCGTCCTGCATCCCATCATCGGAAATAGCCCGCGCCGAATCTTTCCGCGTATGTACCTTCCGCATAGAGCGGCGATCCAGCGAATGAATATTCAAAACTGATACACCCTGGCGTTTAAATGGTTCCCAGTCTCCAGTTGTTCCAGGCAACGACGCCGACGACATTTTTATTCCGATTCTATTCGCTAGATCTTTGGCAATACATTTCAAGTGCGTGTCGGACCGGCTATCAATTCTGACGCTACCCATCCCCAACGTATCGACATTAATCATGGCGAGAATACCGTCAGTGTTGTTGTCTCGCACATAGGCTTTCGAACCGAGCACGGCTGATTCTTCTGCGCCGAACGCAATAATTTCCCAGGTTGCTTCTGGCTTAATCAGCTTGAATTCAGCGATCAATCGGCTAATGAGAACAATACCGGACCAATTGTCTGCAACCCCATAACCTCCGCCAATTCGGTCGTAGTGTGCGCCGACGACAATTTTGAAGTCATGCTTGCCTTTTATCCTGCAAATAATATTGTCAGCGGTGTCCTCGCCGATTTTCTGCATTAGCAACAGCGGACACACGTTGCTGAAGTATTGTGCCACCCTTTTCTCTCGTTCGTGATTGGAAAATGGCGGCTTTTTTAGTCGCTCGAAATCTGTGTGATAAAGTCGGGACGTTACGAACTGGAAGTTTTCCGAGATACATTGTTCAGAAGCATTCTGTATTTTGCATCCACTGATTAGAACGAGCAATGTAAAAAGTAGATTGCGTCGCCTCACAAACGTGACATTAGTGAATGACGGGATTAAATGTTTCAAGTGCGACCCGGATCACTCGTTGGCCTAACAAAGTTAGCCGACCTTTAAATCGATGCTCGCCATCATGACTGTAGTCAAAACCATATTCCCGCCATACGCGCCACTGGCCAGAGACATCCCTGCTCATGGAAACTTTGACTTGATGTACAGTGTGGTCCAAAAGCTGGACATCACATAGCTGGCATTCTTTCCTGGCGCCGAGAATAGCCAATTCCTTACAGCGTAAAGCCGCCTGCCAGTAAAGAACAACCAAGCCAATCAGGATGACAAAAATCAATTCTGACATCTAACTGAGTTCTTTAAATGCATCGGCCACTGACCACGGGGTAGTCCGATTCCAACATCTCAACGCGTTTATTTGACTAATCCGGCTCTAACAGGAGTAGCGCACGGCTCTCCGAGAGAACTACTCCTCTCTAAATTTAAATGACAAGCTGATCTTGGTGCGATATTCCACTACCTTACCATTCTCAATTTTCAAGTCCTGGGCAGTCACCTCGGCAATTCTCAAATCTTCAAGAGTATTGGACGCACGCTCCACCGCTTTTTTCGCAGCATCTTCCCATGATGTTTCGCTGGTTCCAATGATTTCAATCACTTTATAAACACTCATAACTCCTCCTATAAAAACATTTGCAATTGAACAAGCCTTTTAGGGACAGCTATTTTCCTTAGGCTTATTTGTCCAACACTGACTACTCGAAGTGGGGGAGTTATTCTATCACCAGACAGGATAGATTCACTCAGTAGAACAAATTTTGTTGATGTTTTTTGAGAGAAGAGTACGTAGTCGTCTGGTCTCCCGCTGTTTGTTGGCAGATTGGCAGATGGGACCTATAATTGGAGAAGTTCACAGGCAACCCTTCTTGAAGATCATCTGCGAGTGTGGCTGCCATTACTCTCTGGGATTTGAACAAGCTGGAGAAGAAACGATGTCTAAGTACAAAAAAGTACTAATGGCTCTGGATTTCCACGCCGATAATGCGGAAATCATTACCACCGCTGCAGAAACTGCCAAAAATGAAGATGCTGAACTCAGCATCATCCATGTGATGCAGACAATTGGCGTTGCCTACAACGAAGAAGCCATGACTCACTGGAGTAACCAACTCGGTTCACTGGAAGAGAACATGCGCCAAGAGTCTCGACGACAGATGTCAGAGGTTGCTGAGCGTTTAGACATGGCCCAAGAAAACTGTTACCTGCGTGAAGGTAGCCCGGCTCATGAGATTCATGAACTCGTAAAAGAGGTTGGTTTTGATTTGATTGTAGTGGGTACTCATGGCAGATCTGGACTTAAACTACTGTTAGGTTCGACCGCGAATAGCGTGCTACACGGTGCAACCTGTGATGTGTTGGCGGTGAGAATATACGATGAATAAACAGACAGAAAAAATCCAGATCGTCTGACTGTAGCTGCAGTCCAAAACGACTACGAGACACCAGCCGATGTTCTCATCTAAATGCCGCTTCCAGTCCGCGTCGCTAATAAGCCAATCAATAGTTGTTGCGTGTTAATGTCTGCCTCGGGCACTGAGGAATACCGTGCTCAGATCTAGCCCAACTGTTTCATTTGACCGGAGCACGACATCGAGTTCAACCGTCGTCCTGCGTGACGCCATGATCAGGCAGGCACCCTACTCTTGTAACAACTCCTTCAAACCCAGCACGGTCGCCTCTACCCCCAGCCGAATCGAAGATTCCGCATCAACCTTGAACAGCGGCGAATGGTGTGAGGGCACCGGTGCACCACCGGCTTTCTCCCGGTCAAAGTCTGCCTGGGGAGTACCACCCACCCCGAAGTAGGTACTTGGGATATAAGGATCAACGGTGAAAAATGGAAAATCCTCGGCGCCCATACCCAAGCGTTTCTCCTCATGGAAGATGTCTTCACCCAGCGCCGCTGACCAAACCGAACGGAGACGCCTGGTCAGTTCCATATCATTGATAGTCGGCGGGACCCCCTCGTCGGACACGATAACTTCCGGTAGCTTGTCCTCTGGCAGTCCGGCTACCCGGCCCATGTTTTGGGCCACACGCTTGATGCCACCCAGCAGAATCTGGCGAGTCTCGAAGTTGTCGTTACGCACGGTCAGTTGCAGGTGCGCACGATCGGAGATGATGTTGTGTTTGGTACCGGCGTGGAATGAGCCCACGGTGATCACCCCGGCCGCCCGCGGCGGCAAGGTGCGACTGACAACGGTTTGCAGGGCCAGCACGATCTGCGATCCGAGTACTACCGGGTCCACGCCCCGATGAGGATAGGCGCCGTGGGCGCCGATGCCGTGGATTATGATGTCGACGGTGTCCGCGCCGGAATAAGGCGAGTCCACCACCGCCACCAGCTTGCCGGTCGGTACATTCGAGTTCACATGGAATGCCATGGCATAGTCCGGCTTACCGAAGCGGTCCCAGATGTCATCCTGCATCATGATCTTGGCGCCGCCGACCCGCTCTTCAGCCGGTTGACCGATTAACATCAAAGTGCCGGACCACTCATCCCTGCTCGCGGCCATTCGCCTGGCTGTGCCTACCAGTCCTGTGATGTGCGTATCGTGACCACAGGCGTGCATCACATAAACCAGGTTGCCGTCCCAGTCTTCCTGCTGCGCCTTTGATGCATTGGCGAGGCCGGATTTTTCCTGCACCGGCAGGCCGTCCATATCCGCCCGCATCATCACCAATGGACCAGGGCCATTTTTCATGATGGCCACCAGACCCGTGTCACCAACTCCCTCCGTCACCTCATAGCCCGCATCGCGCAATTCGCTGGCCAGCCGCGCCGCGGTGTTGTGCTCCATCATGGATAACTCGGGGTTGCGGTGAAAATAGTCGAACAGGTCAGCCAGGTGCGCCTTGTAATCTTGCTCAATCGCCGCCGCCAAATCACCGGCTGTGGCCGATCCTCCGGTAGCCATCAGGGTGGTTGCGAGTAACAATGTGGTGAGTGTGGGGCGCATATTGCTTCCTATTGTTTTTCTGGTTCCACAGAAGGCTAGCAGAGAACCGCCATTTGTTGAAATGGAGTGTGGCTATCCGACTCGCGTACCTCGATAACAGGGAATTTGTTGTAACTCATCTTAACGATTAGGAGGTTGCTATGGTTACTGCAGGTTTGGCGTGAAAATCACGACCTGAGTGTGAAGTAGGGAATTACTATGGCATTCTTGGGCCTGTTTTCCGGCTATCCGTAAAGCTGCTGTTTTATATACAGGCGGGAAAAAAAAAGATTTCTGTTTGGTCCGCTGCAGCAGAGTGTGTAAGATGCGCCGTCCTTCGATTCAAGCCCTGGTTGCAAGCTATGCCATTTTCTGCCATCACCGCCATTTGGCCCTTGTTTTTTGGACTATCGCTCATCGGTCTTGCGCTGGGTGTGCAGGGTAGCCTGCTGGGTATACGGGCGTCTCTGGAGGGTTTTGATAACGTGACTACCGGCGTCATGATGTCCAGCTATTTCGCCGGGTTCCTGGCCGGGTCCATGCTGGCACCGCGGTTGATTCACGCGGTCGGCCATATTCGTACCTTTGGCGCCCTCACGGCTCTGGCGTCCATGACCATTCTGGTTCATTCGATAGTGATTGAGCCTTGGACCTGGTCACTGATGCGCTTGCTAACGGGATTTGCCATGTCGGCGATCTATGTAGTGGCAGAAAGCTGGCTCAACCAGATTGCGACCAACGAAAATCGTGGCCAGGTGCTGGCTACGTATATGGTGATTCTGCTGGCCGGGATCTGTGGCGGGCAGTTTCTGCTGAATCTGGCGGACCCGGGAGGTTTTGCGCTGTTTGCAATTATTTCGCTGATGGTCAGTCTGGCAGCCATTCCAATTTTGCTTACTGCGACGCCCACTCCTGAAATTGCGGACACAGGAAAGATCAGCATACGTCTACTGTGGCAACGTGCACCCATGGGCATCATTGGAATCGTCCTGTCGCAGTGGTGTTGTAGTGCGGTGTTTGGTATGGGCGCGGTATACGCCACCCAAATGGGTTTTAGTGTATCGGAGGTAGCCAATTTTATGGCGGCGATGCTGGGTGGTGGCATGTTATTACAATGGCCACTGGGTCGAATGTCCGACATGACAGACCGCCGCTGGGTTATTGGTCTGTCCTGCACCATCGCCATGGTTGCGGCATATTTCGTAAGTTTTGAAGTGCAACCCTCTACGCGCTTCTATGCACTTTCGTTCGTATTTGGCGGTTTCACGTTCTCCCTGTACTCACTGGCTGTGTCACTAATGAATGATCACCTGCGTCAAGAAGAGGCGGTTCCCGCCAGTGGAACTATTGTTCTGGTAGCGGGTCTAGCTTCCATCAGCGGACCGGTTGCCGGTGCCTTCTGCATGGACTACTTCGGCCTGCACAGTTTCTTCCTGCTGCTGGCATCGAGTTTGGCTTTGTTGGGCATAGTCAGCTTTTATCGCGCGCTGTTTATACCGGCTATTCCCTCAGAGTTCCGCACGCCTTCCACCCTGCAACCTGCGACTACGTTGGTTGGCACTGTTTTGCATGCCGAGGAAGAGTTCGACCAGGAACTCGGCGAGGAGTAGTTATTAAAACAAAATGGTAGGCAGCCGGATGTTCTTGTGACTCATATAGCGCTGGATCGCTCTGGTATCCTGGCCATCATTGGCTAATTTGTAGCCAGCAGAATGTCTCAGTGTGTTGTGAGGGTTTGAAAAGCTAAATGTGGGGTATTCCTTCTTCCCCCCTCGCCAATAAATCGCTTACATCGTCAGGAGTTGTAATGTCACTATCTCCTGTTATTAATCTGGCCAGTTCTGGGAACAGGATTTGGTAATGCTCGTTTGGCAAGTGACCACACACGCGACTATCGAACCATTCTAGAATTTCCTCACCACTGCATTTCATCTGCATCATTCTTTACCTCTGGTGACGGGTACTGCAACGAATAATGGACTGCTTTTTCTGAAACATCAAAGCCAGTTCCTTTGCGCTTTTCATTGAAAGTTCCCACATGGCAGGGGTGGACTCTGCATCTACATGACCATGGTAAGCATGCTTTCCACTCGTTGATATTAGCGCAATTAGCCGTTTTTAGACGTGCTGCTTAACCTATGGTTTGATATTGACTGAAGGCGGCAATTCCAGAAACACTGTAAATTGCCGAGTTACTGGGTATTCATACGGGTGTTACGGGTAAAGGGAACTTGCGTGCCTCCGCCATTATTAAAATAGCATCATCTGTGTGGTATGTTGGTGGATTGCAGTAGCGACAGAAACATCTTTTTGATTTTTTTTGAGGGCTACAACATGAAATTTGTCTCTACTTTAGTGGTAACTCTTTTATTCTCCCTATATTCAGCAGTTGCATCAGCAGCAAAGCCAGCATGCCTCGAAGACTTCGCACGAGACCCTCTTATGCAAATTTCATACGAAAAGAAAGTAAACTTTTTTTCAAGAGGAATTTCCAAATTAAAGGATGCCGGTATTAACACTTACGTTAACGGTGTTAATTTAACCGAGATAAATGACGCTACTGACAAAAACTGCACCAGTATTGAGTCTAATCTTTCAACTAAAGGCAAAGTAGCGATCGGATTAGCTGTCGCTGTAATAATTGCTTATGCTGTAAATGATGGCGGTTCTGGATATTAGTTAAACTGGTATCCGACTTTTAATTTATAGCGGGTTGGTGCAACTCGATAACGTTTCCATCTGGAATATCGGAGTAAACTTCATGTTTATCAAGCCCAATACCAAAACAGGATCGAAACGTGAGTAAAAACAATCGAAAGATTTCAAATTTCTTACTGACAGCCAGATTCCAACTTAAGCTGGCCTATTACTATATAGGCGTTGGCGTTGCTATCATCAGTGCCACCGGCGCCACGATTTTTTATAAAATAACGGCGATACTCGACATTCTGAATAACAGCGTAGTTACCGATTTCGTCACGCAATCGAAAATCAGTGATCAGATGTTTTTGGTTGCGCAGATATCTCTGGTGGGATCTGTCACATTCGCCATGGCATCCTTTATCTTTGCTTTAATAGTCAGCCACCGAATTGCCGGTCCCGTTTTTGCTATAACCGATTTCATCGATCAGTTGAAGAAAGGTAATTACAGCTATGATCGAAGATTACGAGCCTATGACGAACTAACAGTCATTATGGATAACCTGCATGAGCTCAAAACGGTACTGTTGGATAAACAGCAGTAAGTCCAATGGCTATCAGTTTCAACAAAACCAGGGGTTTCACCCTTCTCGAACAGTTGATGATTGTTGTCGCGGTGAGTTAGTGTCTGAGGAGGTTATTCAAAGTTGGCCGCTACAAAGAGAATCTAGTGAACTACGATCCTTTTATCAGAGGACAAAGCGCAGTTGGTACGCGCAGCTTCAAATGGATGGACCCCACACGTGATCGCACACTGTCAGTCGACATCTGGTATCCGGCGACAGAGCAATATGTGGGGCAAGATCTGGCGGAGCAAACACAGGATCACTTCCCAATCTTTCCTGGCATTCCAGAGGGTTCCCAGCAGGCAGTGCGCGATGCGCATGCTCAGGATGGATGCTTCTCGTTAATCGTGTTTTCTCACGGTTACAACGCATATACACGGCAATCAACGTACCTTGTTACGCATCTGGCCAGTCATGGCTATGTTGTTGTTGCAATGGACCACGTGGGCAATACATTTGCGGATGAGATGGCAGGTACCGCCGCCTCTACCAATGATACAGTTGCGATTAACCAGTTCATGGTCGACCGTCCAGCTGACTGCTCCTTTGTTATCGACCAAATGTTGACCGCTGACACTGGCATTTCTATTGATACATCGAGTATCGGCATATCTGGATATAGTTTCGGGGGCTGGACATCGCTGATGACGTCAGGGATAGACAAACGAATAAGGGCTGCACTGGCTCTTGCGCCATCTGGTGGTAGAAGCGATAACGATCTAGTTCTGCAATTGATGATGGCCGATTCGCTAGACCTGGATTGGGATCGCGAAGTGCCTGTTCTCTCGCTTGTCGCCGAACTGGATTCAATTAATCCTCTGGCTGGGATGCGAGATCTTCACGGTCGGATAAGGCAACCACGTACCACCGTGGTGCTCAAAAACGCTGATCACTTCCATTTTCAAGATCGAGTTGAGTTGGTCCACGATATGACCAAGATGATGCGGTCGGCGAATCACGCCGATGAAGAGGTGTTTTCGAAGATCAATGAAATGAAAGATTCCGCTGATCTTTGCCCCGGGGATAAAGCCAATGCCTTCACCCGGGCGCTCGGACTGGCACATTTTGACGCCTACCTACGTGATAACGATAAGGCTGCTGACTTCCTGAATAGCGACATCGTAGAGTTAATGGCGAGTCACGGTGTTGATGTTGAGGTGTGGACCTAGCATCGCATGCTCATATGTTGTTCGCCCGATGTTCCTAGTTAACACCGCAATCTAGACGGCTGATTCTGGCCGTAAGTTCCCGTTTTGGATGTCGTGATTTAGGTCACCAAAAGCGCCGCTTTTTCTCCGAAGCGGGCAGGAGAACTAAGGGAGTTCAGATCACAAAAAACGCCGCCATGTGCCCGAAGCGGAAGTAGATGAGATAGTTCATCAGGGTGCCTCAGGCGGAGCGATCCGGCTCAGTTCTCCAAACCAATCACCTACAATGTGGAATTCCTTACCGCGGATCGAAGGCTCATACTGCCTTAGCAGGAAGCCATCTTCCAAAACCTCAAAATAGGGGCCGAACGGCGACCTTTTAAACAGTCGAGTGGCTTGTCCGGGTTTGATTAGATTCCCCTGATGTTCCAAAGGTACAGATGTCATCCAATTATCCTTGCTGGTATAGAACAACTCACTTCCATCTTGAGACCATCTAGGAAATCGTCCGCCTTCTACTGAAATTCGCACACGATTAGTCATCTCAGGAAAACGTGCGATATAGATCTCACCATCGCGATCA
>JAPUGI010000227.1 GCA_027292925.1 Gammaproteobacteria bacterium | reverse complement strand
GATAGCTCAGGATCTCCTGCAAGCAGGTTATACCAGGTGGCAAAGTTTTCGTGAACAGACTGTGCCGCAGCCGAATGCACTGCGTTGGTATTAGCACCAATCTGGATAGCCAAGTAAATTAGTGTTCCTACCACTGCAATCTAGCAAACAAATTCCCCTACCGCGCCCAACTCAAAGATAGTCATATCACACCTCCTAAGTTTGAGGTGATGTTACAACATAATCGAAAAAGCGACGGAGTTGGCCGATGAGAGAAGCGTAGGAATCTGAGAATAACTATTCAAACTTAGCCGGTTTCCTGCTCGTAAGCGGACACCTTTAACCACAATCTGAGTCGTGAACTGATACGCCTCACCCAGCACACCAAAGCAAGAAATGATTAAACCAAGGGTGCAGACTGTTCAACCAGTCGCCCAGAAATTGCCTTCATCTTTATTTCAGATAATGTCATCATGCCGACAGCAACTTGAGACTTGGCAGATCCAGGCTAAAGCAAGACCATGAAGACTAACCGACCAAATGATCAACAAAACAAAACCAAAGTAGTTAGGCCGCCTGGTGCGAAACAGAACTCTGTTTCGATTGAATCTTACGATACGCCAATTGACAATACCAGAGTAATACTGAATGAGCAGAAGTCACCTGTTGAGACCGTCCATATTGATGGTGTAAAACTAAATCTCAACAATGAATCGGGCCGACGGCTGAAAAATCGATTTGAGTTACAGGAAAAAATTGGCAGCGGTGGAATGGGAGATATCTATAAAGCTTTGGACCTACGAGCGCAGGAAGGACAGATGTACCCCTACGTAGCCATAAAGCTACTAAATAGAGATTTTGCGAAGCGTGAGAATGCATTTATTGCCTTGCAGCGTGAAGCATCGAAAACCAGGTCGATACCATCTCAAAACATCGTGCAAGTCTATGATTTTGATCGTGATGGCGAAACCTTCTTTATGGGAATGGAGATTCTTGAAGGGGAATCGTTGGATGAGTTTTTAAAACATCATCCCGAAGGTGCCTCTCGAGAAGAGGCAGTTCGAATAATAAACGGATTCTGTCAAGGATTATTAGATGCTCATTCTCAGAATACAATTCACTCTGATTTGAAACCAGGAAACATTTTTTACACATCAGAGAAGATAACTAAGGTTCTTGATTTTGGATTAGCTAGAGCAGTACAAAATCCGGGGACCTCAGCAGATGGTAAAAACGAAACGGTTTTTGATCCGGGATCCTTAGGCGCACTCACGCCAAGCTATGCAAGCTATGAGATGTTAACAGGAGAGGTTCCCTCGAAATCAGATGATGTATTTGCAGCCGCACTTGTAGCCTATGAGCTATTCACAGGGAAACATCCCTTTGATCGAAAACCCGCTGATGAAGCCTTCAAGATGGGCCTAAAGCCGGAACGTATCCGTGCCTTAAGTAGAGGTCAGTGGCGAGCAATGAGAACGGGACTCGCACTGAAGCAAGCTGATCGAACCGAAACAATTGAGGAATTTCGTTCATCTCTTCTTAGAGAATCAGTATTCCAGAAATTTATAGGGAAGGTTTTCAGAACTGATTGAGGAACACCAGCATAAATGTATAGAAGATATAGGCACTCACCGTTCCGAGGACTACCATCAATGACGAATGCGCGGTCCGCGCTGTGGACGAAAATAAGTTTCAGAAAGGTTACGACCAGAGCTGCCGAACGCCCACCTAGCAATGGTATCAACAGAATCGTTTTTGACCGCTTCTGGCCGAATAGAGACATCCAAGAACATTACCCTTGCAGTTAAATTTAGCGCCGGTGACTGCTCAACACCGGACATGAAGTCTAACGGATTTTGTAGCCACAATAAGTCCGTTGTGTGCCCAAAGCGGACGTTACTATGTGACAGGCTCGATTGTTTGGCGGGTTCGACAAACTACATAGCAGACCAAAGTATTAGGCTGGATTAACATCTGAGTTGAAACAATCGTAGGCGATTTTCCGTTGAGAAATGGTATTGTTTATTAGCCAATCATCTTGGAAGGATCAACGATTTCGTCAAATTGCTTCTCGTCCAAAAGGCCCAAGGTCAGAGTGGCTTCTTTGAGGGTGGTGCCATCTTCATGGGCTTTTTTGGCGATCTTGGCCGCGTTGTCATAGCCAATATGGGTATTCAGGGCGGTGACTAGCATCAAAGAATTATTAAGGTTTTCGGTGATGTTGTTCTGGTTGGCTGCAATACCCAAAGCACAGTTTAATCGGAAACTATCACAGGCTTCGGTTAATAGCCTCAATGATTGCAAGTAGTTATAGATAATCACAGGTTTGAACACATTGAGTTCAAAATTCCCCGAAGCCCCGGCCACATTTATCGTGGTGTCATTACCCATCACCTGGGCACAAACCATGGTCATGGCTTCGCACTGGGTGGGGTTCACTTTACCAGGCATAATGGAGGAACCCGGTTCGTTAGCGGGGATATTGATTTCTCCAATACCACAACGGGGTCCACTGGCCAACCAGCGCACGTCGTTGGCGATTTTCATCAGGCTGCAGGCCAGGGTTTTTAACGCACCGTGACCGGCAACCAAGGCATCATTTGCGGCCAGAGCTTCAAATTTATTGGGAGCAGAAACAAAATCCTGCCCTGTGTAACTGGCGATTTCTTTAGCCACATCTTCAGCATAACCCTTAGGGGTGTTGAGACCTGTCCCCACGGCCGTACCGCCCAGCGCGAGTTCCGAAAGATGGGGCAGGGTGTTTCTGATATGGATGAGGGCGTGTCTTAGTTGGCTGGCATAGCCTGAAAATTCGTTGCCTAGTGTCAGTGGCGTGGCGTCCATTAAATGGGTCCTGCCGATTTTGATCACGTCTCTAAAAGCTTCAACTTTTTCTTCGACAACTTCGGCCAGGGCTTCTACGGCAGGGATCAATGCCCCGGTTATCCTTTCTACTGCTGCTATATGCATGGCAGTTGGAAAGGTGTCATTGGAGGATTGGCTTTTGTTGCAGTCATCATTGGGGTGAATGGGATCCTTAGCACCCATGGGTTTGCCACAGGAATAGGCAGACCAGTTTGCGATCACCTCATTGGTGTTCATATTGGTTTGTGTACCACTTCCGGTTTGCCACACCACCAAAGGGAAGTGATCGTCGATATTGCCGGAGATAATTTCATCGCAGGCTTTCACAATCAGTTCTTTCTTGTCATCGCGGAGCGCACCCAGTTGATTGTTCACAATCGCCGCAGAACGCTTAACAATTCCCAGGGCTCGGATCAATTCCCTGGGAAATCGTTCCCCGCCGATCTTGAAGTTGGCAAGGGATCTTTGGGTTTGTGCTCCCCAAAATCGGTCGGAAGGGATATCGATGCTTCCCATGCTGTCACTTTCACTCCTTATTTGGCTCATTTTTGATCTCCTGGATTATTTTGAACTGACATCAATCAACTTTACTCTATCAGATCGAACGCGAACATTGGCCTGGGTTACCACACACAGCTAGTTTGACCGGTGTTGGCCGTTTTTTACCTTTGCCATGGTGATTCTCAGGCAATCTTTTTGGCCGGTATGGGACAGTAAGCTGTCCTTTATGGCCGCCCGAGCCCGATTAAGTATCGAGATTCTGTTGCAATAAGTTGATGATGATTGCTAATTGCGCCCTTAAGGTCTCACCATCCAACATTGCGTGCCACGTCAACAATCACAACGCCCTCTACAAAGACACGCAGCCAACCGATATTAGTGGTTAAAGGTCCCTGGGAATTCATTTATAGACGAATTGTAAGCGCCATTTCAGATTGAGTTGCGGTAATCAGTACATGTCGCTGATAGGCTAGAATGTACTTTTGAGGAGATAGCGCAATGACATATAACGGCTACGTTGTTGCACCCATCTGTTATCTAAATTCCGATTCGAATAAGTGGAAGGTGCGCGTTCGTATTGAAAGACACACTGGTCCGCCAGCGCCAAGCGTGCTTACTGAAAGCTATGACTCTTACGAAACATACTCAGACAAAGATGATGCGGACAGTAGAGCGATCGAGTTTGGACAAAAAATAATCAACGGCAAATGCCGAGATCTGACTCCCCCTTAGTGCTGTCTCCTTCAGGGGGATCATCCGCGTCAGACTAGACTGGCGTCCAAGAACCGTTTTTCCAGTGCGCCTCAAATTCTGCAAGCCAAGTCTTACGATCATGGTAGGTCCATTCGTTGCCACCAGCAGGA
>JAPUGI010000226.1 GCA_027292925.1 Gammaproteobacteria bacterium | reverse complement strand
CTAAATACGTATTGGGATCATCGTCTGAGCGCAGAAACTCATACACCAGTGTTCCCGGTTCTTTTTCAATAGTCAGAGTAAGCAATTCTGTTTGAAGACGCTCAAACTCTCCACGCTTTTCGGGTTTAACCACCAATTTGGCCACAAATGCCCTCATACCCCTACTCACCTCTTAGTTGTTCAAGAACTGATTTACCGCACCAAACTACCGTTATCACGTTCCGTATTTCTAATGACTGCCACTAACAAAAAAGGACAAATCACGCGCAGCTAAGACTTTATCGTCTGGTTGACCAGTAACTTATCCCCTGGAAAGTATTACCAACCAGCCCATTTTCGCCCTACAGGCTTGTACTATTACTTTGAAGTGCGTAAGGGTAGCAAAAGAGAACAAATATTGAATATAATTCAAATTTAAAGGTATTAGCTCAGATTGTCAAGCATTTGAAAAAGAAGATTTTATAAAAGGCAACAGTCGTTAGCACATGAGTTTCTTTGCTAAAATCACCCTGCAAATATTAGATCTGCACTCAAAATTAACACCCCCCTGGCCGAGCGCCGCAAAGCTGACGGTCAACAAAGGAGAGCAAAAATATGCTTACGTTCATAGCACGCATGAAAGTGAAAGAAGGAAAAGAACAGGAATTTATCGAATTAGTTACCGAACTCACCGAAAAGGTATTGGCCAATGAACCCGACACCAAAATCTACCAGTTCTATCGTCTGCGCGACGTAGAAAGAAGCTTTGCTGTGATCGAGTCCTTCACCAGTGAGGCGGCGGAGAAAGCGCACCTGGAAACACCCTACTTTAACGACATTGTCCCTGGCATAACGGAGTGTCTCGATGGCACCTACACCAGAGAATATTTGGACCCCCTGGCGTCGTAAATAAACATCATTGAAGCAAAACCAGCCCGACAACAGGCCGGTTTTGTTAGTGTACGGACTTCACACACGACAAATCCCGGCGCCTACTTACTGTATGGTCAATGCGTTATCGATCATATGCTCGGCACCATTGATATATTGTGACTCATCACTGGCTAAAAACAGCACATAATTCGCAACGTCTTCCGGCTTGCCCACACCGATAGGATCATCATCTGCTGGAGGTTTCGCGCCCATTTCGGCCAGAGCTTTCGCTATCATCGGCGTGTCTATAGAGCTGGCATGTATAGAGTTGCAACGAATATTGTAGCGCTTCATCTGACAGTGTACAGCGATGGATTTAGTCATGGAGCGCACGGCTCCTTTGGCTGCCGAATAGGCGAAAAACACCGGATAACCTAAATGCGAAGCCGTGGATGACATATTGATAATCGAACCGCCGCCACTTTTTTTCATCAGCGGAATCGCGGCCTTGCAACCCAGAAAAACACTTTCACTCATGACCCGATTGGCCAGGCGAAACTGCTCCAGCGTCGTTTCTTCCGGTGTTGCGACGATGACGATACCCGCATTGTTCACCAGAATATTCAAACCGCCGTATTGCTTCTCCACTGCGTTGATAGTGTCAGTCCACTCCTGTTCATCAGCAACGTCCTGGTGTAGAAAAATGGCCTCGCCCTTAAGCTCATCAACAATGTAACGAGCCACGTCTGCTCCGCTGTCGTTGATGTCGGTCAATACAACCTTAGCACCTTCTTTTGCCAGCAAGATCGCGTCGGCCTTGCCTAGACCAGATGCAGCACCTGTTACCAATGCAACTTTTCCACTTACTCTGCCCATAATTAATGTCCTCTTATCAAGTGTCATTCAAAGTCTGTAAAAGTAGTTTTTTACAGACGCAAGATTCAAGCTATTTATTCCTCATCCCATCGGGGTCAATCACATCGCGAATTAAACTGATCTGAGCCTGCGTTGGCACCCTGGTGTTCGGAACACCTTCTTCCGGTATCAACAATTCAAAACCCGTGGCTTGCTGCACTTCTTCGACGGTGCTTCCGGGGTGAACTGACTTCAGGCGCATGCGCTTGCTATCGGGATGGAAATCCATCACCGCCAGATTAGTCACCACTAATTGCGGGCCATCTCCCAGCCCCAGACGCTCACGGGCATCGCCCCCATCCAGGTAGCCCGCGCCACTGATAAAATCCACTTTTTCCACCAGACTGCGAGGAGAGTGATTGAGGTTCCAGTAGTACAACTTTTTGTTCAGAGAACACAGATCCGCCAGGCCTGCGGTACCCGGCAGCCGAACCTTCGGCCGATGATAATCACTGCCGCCTATCACCGAGTTGTTGGCATTGCCGTATTGATCCAACTGCCCGGCACCGACACAGAATTTGTTAATCCAGTTGTTCTGAACCAAATCCCAGAAATCGCTATACTGCTCGAGGTACATAATGGAATCGCGCCACAGGGGTGCTTCCAGAGTAGAGGCCGGAATGCGCTCCGGTCGGCATTCCAGACCAATTGAACTAGCCAACCAAATCAGATCGGGGGCGTGAGTTTTCTTGGCCAACATAAAAGCGGCGACGGGGATAAATGAACCCATGCCGTTAGTCGCCTGTTCGCCGTTGTTAAATTGCTCGGCCAACACGGTTATAACCAGTTCTTCAATGCTGTAGTCCGCAGTGGCGGGGCTATTTTCCCAATTCAGGCTCATCGTTTCCCCTCCCACTCTTTGAGATATTCCAGTCGCTCTTCGCCACCGATAAGTTCCAGATATTCACTTTGAGAAGCGGGCGAACGGATGTACCTGTCGATAAATTCGGTCGCTTTTTCATCGTTACGGGAAACGGAAGTCCACTCGCGGTGAAATTGGGTGTCATATCCATAGTTGGGAAAGAATGATGTGGGGTGGGCGCCATTGGGAACTTCCACCACGGCATCCACCTTAAAACCCGGTAATATAGTCCGTTCGGGATGGCGGCGCAGCACCTCGGAGTCAACGATTTCCTCCGCCGTCACCACGACATGTTTAGCCGCTTTGGGCATGATAGCCAGATCCGGCCAGCGCGCGCCCGGCTCATATTGAATATTGCCGTAACGATCGGCACGATGTGCATGTATTAAGGCAAAATCGGGCACCAGTGCGCGACAGGCCATCACTGGCATGCCACCAAAAGGATCGTCCAACATTTTCATATTGTCCGAATTCTCCTTCATCAAATCGGTCCCTATCGCACCCCGGGTCGTGAGGAAGGGCAAACCTCTGGCGCCCGCGCCCAAGCGTGCATTCAACACACTTTCAGAAATTTCTTCGACCCTGATGCGCCCCTGTTCAACTGCCTTGCGATATTGTTGGCACAGACCAAATTGCTCCATGGTGACCGCCGCACCAATGAGACGGTTGATGACCCCTGCGTTGGCTAGCCAGTCGACAGCGATGCCGCCGATCAACACCACCAGGCCCAGGTCTTTCTTCTTTTGACGAATTAATTCCCGCACCAGTGTCATTGGAGCGGCATATGTCGCCATGATTTGCAACGCCACGACATCGCCATCGCGAATTGGTGCGATCGCCTCCTCCAGGCTCGTTATTTTCTCTTGCATGTTCCGGTTATTCCCAATGTGATTTTATGGCTACGGTAAAAACTCAATAGATATAATGCAGGAAATGACTTCGTTTGATTTTTTGAATAATATTCAAAATACTACTGGTCAATTACGCGAATGTCAAGTACAGGGCAACAAGTACGGCAACTTCCGAAAAAGAATTAGGGTGAAGGTGAAATTGGTACGGACGCCATCATTTTTCGAACCAGCGAGAATGTCCAATTAGTTTGAGCTTCACAAACAAGATCAGCCCGCACTCACTGAGTGCGGGTGAGAAGTTTGGCCGCCTTCGGATGAGAGTTTTGCAGGAGATTCATAATGTGCCAGCCCTTCAAAAATCGAGGGGTACCACGAGATGATCCGCAAAAATTCTATTTCTCTGCTCGATAAGAACCGGATCATAGCCAGAAATTGATTTCGCCAGGACCCCCCAGACATCTCGAAGCCCATCTGAGACAGGGCATTGTTCCGGCGGCAAGATTTCCAGCATATTGGAAAAATAGGCCCAGTAAACGTCGGCTGCGGTTAACTGGCAACCAACCAGAAAATGAGATCCTTTCCCGTGTTGCGCCTTGATATGAGAAGCCAGATAATCCAAAAAGCCCTGGATTTTCGCCGTGTTTGCTTCGATTGCCTCAGCGTCATATTGATAATCTGCATACATGGGGTTGTTTGCTGCCTCTGGTCCTTGCACCACAATACCTGCGTGGAACATCAGCAGGCGCGCATTCCAGGCCATGCCGCGCTCACCCACTATTTCGTTGATCAAGCCCAGCATGAACATTCTGTCGTCACGGTCCTCGGGTACCAGAGATGGACCTGAGCCCAGTCTTTCAGCGAGGTCCAACAGCTCCAACCAGCGAACTCTGGGCGCTTCATTCTCATACAAGGCAATAGGTGCGTTTCTATGCCGGGTCCATTCGACTAATTCGGAATTTTCACCACCGGCTATTTGCTGAACAGGTACATAGTCGACGTTTCGCAGTTTTAAGATGGCTTTGGCAGCTTCGCTCCAGGGGCCGGGTACGCCGCGAGTTAACACAAGACGTAAACCCGATTGATTGCGAGCCTCTTCGACAGTGAGGTATTCCATGATTTTCCTTCCAGTTGCTAAATAGTTATTGTAATGGATTGAGCCTTCTGTGGCTCTTCGAGATGACTGCCCCGACCTAAAGTAGGCGCTTTAGGCGCATACCTCGCGGCCTTGGTGCTTGCAGAGAAAGGGTAATCCGTCTACTGCCGTGCTTTGGCGTCATCCCGTGTCTGACCATACAGCAAACGCTTGGCTTCATCCGAGATTTGGCCCGGCGTGGCCGCAATATCGGCGCCAATGGCATAGGCGCGCTCCACCGCGGGGCGTTTGCCCATGCGCTCGAACCACTCTTTCAGGTGTGGTGTGGCATCAATGTCCTGGCCTTGCAGCTCATAGAGTGTGATCCAGCCCCAGCATGCCATGTCCGCGATGGAATATTCGTTGTTGGCGATCCAGTCGTTATCCTTTAGCTGGTCATCCAACAATCCCCAAAGCCGTGCCACTTCGTTTGTGTAACGGGCCTTTGCGTAGGGCAGATCCTCCGGACAATAGGCGTTGAAGTGATTGGCCTGGCCGCCCATGGGGCCCATACCCCCCATTTGCCACGTCAGCCACTCCAGTACCTTGGCGCGTTTAGCTGGGTCTGTTGGATAAAACTGTCCGGTTTTTTCGGCCAAATGGATCAATATGGCGCCAGATTCCATAATCGATAGGGGCTGGCCATTTTCGTCTTTAACATCATGATCGACGATGGCTGGCACACGGTTGTTGGGGCTGATCTTCAA
>JAPUGI010000225.1 GCA_027292925.1 Gammaproteobacteria bacterium | reverse complement strand
GATCCAGCGGTTTTTGCGTAGATCCAATCGAAAAAAAGCCATTGAATCATTTTTTTCCCGGAACTCCAGTCCTCTCATTCGGTACAGCGGGTTGTAATCTTGCCTGTAAGTTCTGCCAGAATTGGGATATGAGCAAATCGAGAGAAATGCAAACGCTTGCAGATGCCGCCTCACCTGAATTGTTGGCGGATGCAGCAGTCGAACTTAAGTGCAGGAGTATCGCCTTTACCTATAATGATCCGGTAATTTTTCATGAATATGCGATTGATGTTGCGAGCGCCGCCAGGGAGAAGGGTGTTAATTCTGTCGCTGTCACCGCAGGCTATATTTGCCCCGAACCTCGAATAGAGTTTTTTGATCACATGGATGCTGCCAATGTAGATCTTAAAGGATTCACGGAACGTTTTTATCACAAGATCTGTGGTGCGCATCTTGCACATGTGCTGGACACATTGTTGTATTTAAAGCACGAAACCAGTGTCTGGTTTGAGATCACCACCCTGCTGATTCCGGATGAAAATGATTCTAGCGACGAAATTGAGAAGATGAGCCTTTGGATAGTTGAAAATCTGGGTACTGATATCCCGCTTCATTTCTCTGCCTTTCATCCCGACTATCGGATGATGGATAAACCTTCAACGCCACCCGCGACGTTGAGCAATGCGCGAAATATCGCAAGGTCGAACGGCTTGAAGTTTGTCTATACCGGCAATGTGCATGATAGCGATGGCGGTTCCACCTGGTGCCCGTCTTGCGACGCACTGTTGATCGAACGAGACTGGTACAAACTTGGAAGGTGGCACCTGGATGCCCAGGGTTGTTGCCAATCCTGTGGCCAGTCGATAGCCGGAATTTTTGAGGCGAATCCCGGGGACTGGGGACCAAAGCGACAGGCGGTTAGGTTGCGTCAATAAAGAGATGGCAGAACCACAGATAATCGCTTCACTTGATGACATCCTGGCCCAGGTCAACGCGCCACGGACAATCAAGCTTGACTGTGGCGTGGCTAACAAAGGAGTCGATAACTACCATATCGACGTGGAACTTTCGCCCGCTTTTTCCTCCAAAGCGATTGAAGTGATAGAAATCCAGGTAAAACTTGTCGTTGCCGGAAAAAAGCTCACCTCGACTAATTCCGAGGTGATGGAGGAATTTCGAGACACCTATACGGATATGATGCGAGTGACGCTGCATCGCTACAAGACGGACCTGACCCGGGATCAAATCAGGATTCTTCAGTTTGCAGCCGTCAAATTCATCCTGCAACGAGTCAGGGATGAGTTAAAAACATTTGGCACCCAGCTGGAAGAAACCCAGGCGCAGCAACAACACTCGGGATCCAGGAGCCTGCTAGCCACCCAGGAAAAGGTCACGTGGTTCAGGAAGTACAGCAATGAGTTCCATTTCCGGATAAACCGACACCTCCTGAAACAGCTGCAGAGAGAAGAAAACAATCAACTGAGAAAGCTGCGTGAACAGATCCTCGGTGATGATCTTAGCGAAGCTGTCCACATCCTGTACAACCCGTTGCTTTATGCGAGGACACCGCAGGATCCTCTGCTCCTGTTGGAGTGCTATGCGTTCTGGCCCAACAAAGATACCGGCTATGGAGAGATAAATTCTGCGCTCGAAGAGGTGTTGGCTGAAGGGCTGTCGCAAATTTCTTTTGAGACACTGAAGAATAAAACTAACCTGACTTCAGGCCATGCGGAGGTCTACGATGAACTAGGCGGGCTATTCGCTGCTCAATCTTTGCTGGGTCCGTCTGAGGACCAAAAAGAAGTCGTGACCGAATCGTTTACCTGGCTTGAGCAACCAGGAAATATCCGATTGCTTTTTGATGAGAAGTTACTTGAAAAGCTCATCGTCAAGGTAAAGCAAGAAAAAGGTCTTAAAGTTCAGTGGACTTTCAAATCAGATGTAAAAAAATTGTTGAAGATTGCCACGGAATTACGAAAGAAGATTGCAACCAACAATGAAATCAAGCAGATGATGGCGACGTACGTCTTACGTGATAAGTTAACCCAACAGGATCTCAACCTCATAGGTGTGGCAGATGCTCTATCAGCGGTAGCGGGTATATTCACCAAAAAATATATTGATGCAATAGACACTTCCAAGGAAGGTGCGACATTTCTCTCGCAGAAATTGACTGCTCTTGCTGATGAATACCAAAAAACCGTCAGAGAGTCCGAAGATGAGTTAATGCTGAAGATTCTTACCGATATCAGTCGATATCGTTTCCATCTTAAATATTATCGATTTGCTCACCGTGTGTTTAACCGTATCTCTGTCATCACTGATGAGGAGCAACTCCAACTTGCCAAAGCTGGAGGACAACTATATCGATTAATGAATAGAACTGAGGTTAAAGAAGTCGCGAATGAAGAACCGGATATAGTCCATCACGTAATACTCAAAGCCGATGTTCGCGGCTCTACTACAGTCACACAGGAACTGACACGCCAGGGCTTGAATCCTGCTAGTTACTTCAGTTTACGGTTTTTCGATCCTATAAATGAAAGACTCGAGATATACGGCGCAGTAAAGGTTTTCATCGAGGGTGATGCTTTAATTTTGGCAACTAGTGAATATGAAGATAATCCATCGCAATGGTACTCAGTATCCCGTGCATGCGGAATGGCAAAAGAGATGCTGGACATTGTTAATTCCAAGAACGCATATTCTGCCAAAACTGGCTTGCCAACTTTAGAGATTGGCATTGGGATTTGTTATTCAGATGAGAAACCATTATTCCTGTTTGACGGCAGACGCCGGATAATGATTTCGTCTGCGATTGGGGACGCTGACCGCATGTCTTCTTGTTCCTGGAAATTGCGTGGCTGCTTTGATTCCGGTGAATTCAATGTAGAGGTTCTGGAAATTGACGACGCAGACCTGGCCAAAGGTGAGAAGGGACAAGATTATATCCGGTACAATGTCAACGGTATCCTGTTAGATGATGCTGCCTTCGAAAAATTAAAAACTGAAGTCAAGCTGACGCTTCACAACGTAGAATTACAGAACAAGAATGAAACACTGTATGTTGGTAAGTTTCCCGACGTGCAGGCAAAAGAAAGGCACCTGGTTATCCGGGAAGGGAAAATCGGTCTTTGGAAAGATGAGAAAGCCGAAGAAGCCCCCGACTCCTACGCAGTATTTTATGAGGTGCTGCCTAATTCAAAATTTGCCGATCACGTAATCGGCCTTTCGGAAAAACGAACAACTAAAGGATAGACATAGTGCGAGCGGCAGTGATGCGTGCAGATCTTGCAGATCCGGATCAACATGCCAAAATTCTCATAGATCCCCTGTCCTGAGCGTAGCCGAAGGATCTCGTCAGACATAACATCTGCTGGTTGAAGATATTTTTTCGGAAGACCACGAGTTCCTCCGACTCCGTCGTGCGCGACCCCGGTCGGTCGCTCAGGACAGGCGCTCGGGACGACTTGCGCCTATTCCTGATGGGAATAGAGAAAGTCGTTTTTCATGTTAAAATCGCCGCTCTTTATCATTGACGGGAGCCATCATGGGTAAAAACCTTTACCAGAAGGTATGGGATGACCATGTTGTGCGGCAATTGGACAGTGGTCAGTACCAGCTGTTTATTGCACTTCACCTGATTCATGAAGTAACCAGCCCCCAGGCATTTGGGATGCTCAAAGACAAGGGTTTGAAGGTTGCCTATCCCGGTCGCACCTTTGCCACTGTGGATCATATTATTCCGACGGATGATCAGTCACGACCACTGGCAGATGATATGGCTGAAAGGATGATCCAGGTGCTCGTTGATGCAACCAGGGAAAATGGCATTGAGTTTTTCGCACCGGAATCCGGGTCCCAGGGAATTGTTCATGTCGTTGGGCCGGAGCTCGGATTGACCCAGCCTGGCATGACCATCGGTTGTGGCGACAGCCATACCTCGACTCACGGCGCATTCGGTTGTATCGCATTAGGTATCGGTACCAGTCAGGTCCGTGATGTTCTTGCCAGCCAGACGATAGCCATGGATCCGTTAAAAGTGAGACGAATTCTTATCGAAGGAGAGCTGTCTACAGGTGTAACAGCGAAGGACGTTATCCTACACATTATTCGCACACTCGGCGTAAATGGTGGCGTTGGATTTGCCTATGAGTACGCGGGTTCTGTCATCGAAAATATGAGCATGGAAGAGCGGATGACTGTCTGCAATATGAGCATAGAAGGTGGCGCCAGGTGTGGTTATGTCAATCCGGATGAAACGACTTATCGA
Source organism: Gammaproteobacteria bacterium (assembly GCA_027292925.1). GTDB lineage: Bacteria > Pseudomonadota > Gammaproteobacteria > Pseudomonadales > Azotimanducaceae. Next base: position 4,598 of record JAPUGI010000225.1, on the reverse strand, counting down.
TTCCTGCGGGGCCGGGAAAGGGTTCCCGAGGGTGATGCGTTTGACACAATCCTAGAAAAGTGGCGTGCCTACGCCAGTGATGCTGCAGCTAGTTACGATGATGAAGTTATTTTCGACGCTGTGGATATAAAGCCCACGGTTACCTGGGGAGTGACTCCCGGTCAGGCAATTTCAATAGACGAGGTTATTCCAGATCCGGATTCGGCGGATGGCCTCGAGAAACAGTTGATTTCAGATGCGCTGGACCATATGCAGTTGCAGGCTAACCAACCTATAAAGGGGACGAAGATTGATGTTGCTTTTCTGGGCAGCTGTACTAACGGGCGGTTGAGTGATTTTAAGCAAGTCGCGTCAATACTGAAGGGACGAAAGGTGAGCCCAAGCGTAAGGGCAATTGCAGTGCCGGGATCAGAAAAAGTAGACAAAGCAGCGAGAGAACTGAATTTGCACCTGATTTTTGAAGAGGCGGGTTTTGAATGGAGAAAGCCGGGTTGTTCGATGTGTCTGGCCATGAACCCGGACAAGCTCAAAGGTGATGAAGTCTGTGCATCCAGCTCAAACAGGAATTTTATCGGCAGGCAGGGGTCACCAACCGGGAGGACGATATTGATGAGTCCGATTATGGTTGCTGCTGCCGCAGTTGAAGGCAAAGTAGCAGATGCTCGTGAAGTGTTCGGGTTGTTGCGATGAACGCCACAAAAATAACAAAGTTCAACGGCAAAGGTGTGTACGTCAAGGGTAACGATATCGATACAGACCGGATTATCCCCGCGAGATTTTTGAAATGTGTCACGTTTGATGAATTGGGCCCGTCTCTTTTTTATGATGAACGATTTGATGAAGATGGCGATTCCAAAGGGCATGTCCTTGATAAGGAGCAGCACCAGGGCGCCGAAATTCTTATTTCCGATACGAACTTTGGCTGCGGTTCGAGTCGTGAACATGCACCCCAGGCTATCCAGAAATTTGGTTTGAAAGCCGTGATTGCAGATTCCTTTGCCGAGATATTTCACGGAAATTGCACAACACTTGGAATTCCTTGTGTAACGATGGATAAAAGTGCAAGGGAGAAACTTGTCGCACTTATGGAGACAGATCCTTACGCCGAAATAATCATTGACCTGGAAGAGTTGAAAGTTATCTGCGCAAACAACATTTTCGACATCAACATGAAAGAGAGTGCGCGAAAAGCATTCCTCGCGGCCACTTGTGATCCATTGGACAATCTGCTGTCCGCCACTGATGAAATAGCACGGATCGCCGCCAAATTGGGTTACGCGTAGACAATGGCCAGGAAAAAAATAGAAATATACGACACCACACTTCGCGATGGGAATCAGGGAGAAGGCGTTAATCTTAGCCTTGGTGATAAACTGGACATCACCCTCGCTTTGGTCGCGATGGGAGTTGATTTTGTTGAGGGGGGCTGGCCCGGCTCGAATCCGAAGGACGACGAATATTTTTCCAGAGTTCGCGACCTTGATCTCGGGGACTTGAAAATTGCAGCGTTTGGCTCAACCCATCGCTCGGATGCCAAACCAAACGATGATTTCTTTTTGCAAAAACTGATTGCCGCAAAAGCGGATGTGACTTGTATATTTGGCAAGAGCTGGGATCTGCATGTTGAGAAGGCATTGCGAGTTACGCCGGAAAAGAATTTGGACATGATTGGTGGTTCTGTCACTTACCTGGTTGAATCAACTGGCCGGCCGGTTTTTTATGATGCAGAACATTTCTTCGACGGGTTCAGGAGTGACCCCGGTTATGCATTGGCGTCACTGCAGGTAGCAGTCGATGCTGGGGCGCAAAGAGTTATTCTCTGTGATACTAACGGCGGTGTAATGCCGCATGACCTGGCGCATGCTATTCGTGAAGTGAGGAAGGAAATTCCGGCGATTAAACTGGGTATTCATGTACACAATGATGGTGGCCTCGCCGTCGCCAATACGCTTCGAGCCATTGAGGAAGGCGTGATACAGGTCCACGGTACAATTAATGGCATTGGTGAACGCTGCGGCAATGTCGACCTGACGTCCATATTGGCAAATCTTGAATTAAAGCTGGGATACGACTGTTTACCTCATGGAAACCTGAAAAACCTGACCATTCTGAGTCGAAAGGTGTGGGAGTATCTCGGTATACAAGGACCTTCTGGTCAACCCTTTGTTGGGCCGTCAGCGTTTGCACATAAAGGTGGCGTTCATGTTAGCGCGGTCCAGAGAAATCCTGAGACTTATGAGCACATTGATCCCGAGCTTGTAGGTAATTCAAGAAAGATCCTCATTAGCGAGCTCGCAGGCGGCTCCAATCTTCGCGCAAAATTCGCCAACCGTTATCCTGAGCTTGAAGACAGTAACGCGGTGAAGTCTATTCTTGAAGAAGTGCAGGATAAAGAACATGCCGGTTATTCTTTTGAGAATGCGGACGGTAGTTTTGATCTCCTGGTCCGGCGCCATGTCGGTAAGTTCAAAACCTGCTTTGAACCCGTTTACTACAGAATCTACTCCCCCAGCAATGAACCTCATGAACGCGATGAGGATTCTGACGGCGACGGGTTAATAGAAGCTTCAGTCAAAGTCAGGGTAGCCGATGAACTTCATCTGTGCGCTGCTGAGGGCAATGGGCCCGTAGACGCGCTGAACAAAGCCTTGCAAAAATCCCTGGTTGAGAAATACCCAGTGGTATTGGACCTGCACCTGACTGACTACAGTGTAAAGGTGATCAACTCGTCCCAGGAAACTGCGGCGAAAGTAAGGGTTTATCTAGAACACAGCTTTGAGGGTGAGATCTTCGGTACCATCGGTGTAAATGTCGACATCATCAAAGCCAGCTGGAACGCGCTTGTAGAAGCGTACCACTATGCGCTGATGCAGCATGTGGAATTTACCAGTGAGCTTGACACTGCTTCCGGCACGGAGGAAACATCCGCCGATTCAGGCGATCGAATCACCGGATCATGATTTTTTGGGGTCAGACTAAACCAGCCTCCTGCACCAGATCCCAAGCACGGTTTGCGGTCCGCATCGCACTCTCTCCGGTCTCTTGCCATTGATCGGAACTGGCATTGCCATCCAACCCTCGTTTGTACACTCCTTGCCTGATTGCCGCGCTGCGGAACAGGTTGAAAGTCACGTAGAAGTTCCAGTTCTCAATGCCGGATCTGCCGGTAAGTTTGCAGTAGAGATCAAGACCTTCCTGCTCGGATATAAGTCCGAGTTCTTTGTAATTCTCCGGGAACGGAGTGTCACCATGAAACATCCCGCTGCACCAATGGGAGAGATCTGCCAACGGATGACCTATGGTAGATAATTCCCAATCAAGCAGCGCTACTATTTTTGGCTCCGTCGAATGGATGATGCAGTTCGGTATACGAAAATCGCCGTGAACAATTGAGGTTTCATCACTGTCTGGAATATTGTCAGGAAGCCACGCCATGATGGCATCCATGCTCTCGTTCTTCTGTGTCTCCGAGGCGATATATTGCTCTGTCCATCTGTGCACCTGACGGGCATAGTAGTTGCCACTGCGTCCGAAAGTTTCCAGGCCAACTGATTGATAATCAACCTTGTGCAGGGCGGCGCCCGACTCGATAAAGCTCTTATATAGGGCGCTTCTTTCTTCAGGCGAAAAAGAAGGCAGGTGGGTGTCCACTAGTACCCGGCCCTGAACCATCTCCATGACAAAAAATGGTGTACCAATGACGGATTCGTCTTCACATAGGTGCAGTGTTTCCGGAACTGGCACATCCGTATCCTGCAGGGCGCTCATGACCCTGTACTCCCGCTCAACCTGGTGGGCAGACTTCAACAGTTTGCCCGGTGGTTTTTTTCTCAGGACAAACGATCGCTCCGGGATGGAAATCTGGAAGGTTGGGTTAGATTGGCCACCCTCAAACTGCAATACTTCCATCTTCTCAAAATTGCCTTCAAGGTGGTGTTGCAGGTAAGACCGTAAATTCTTTTCATCGAACCGGTGCTGCTGCCTAACTGGCGTGAGTTCTACATCATTATCCATTTCGTTATTCATAGAGAGATGGTCGGGTAAACACTTAAGCAAATCAAGTAAAAGAAGGCAGGCCAATGATGGTATCGTTGTCCAACACTTAACTTCAGGAGGAAAACAAAAGATGAAAGTAGATACACATTTAACCGCGGATTGGCGAAAGATTCCGGACCATATCAAAAAATTGGAATCTCAGGGATACGATGGCGCCGGGACCGCAGAGATGAACCATGATCCTTTTTTCCCGCTGCTACTGGCGGCTGAACATAGCGAAAGTATAGAACTGCATACCGGCATTGCGGTAGCTTTTGCGCGCAGCCCGATGGTGCTGGCGAATCTCGGACATGATCTGAACTCATACTCTGCCGGCCGTTTCACCATGGGTCTCGGTTCCCAGATCAGGCCGCACATTACCAAAAGATTTAGTATGCCCTGGGGAGCTCCGGCACCGCAGATGCGAGAACTGATCCAGGCGATGCGTGCGATCTGGGCGAACTGGTATGAAGGTGAGTCCCTGCGTTTTGAAGGTAAATACTACAACCACACATTGATGACACCGGCATTTACGCCGGACGACAAAGAGCATGGGGCGCCAA
>JAPUGI010000224.1 GCA_027292925.1 Gammaproteobacteria bacterium | reverse complement strand
GCGAAGATCAGTACTGGCTTCCATCATCGTACCGGTCCTGGATAGTGCCAGCAGGGTTTCAAGGTTTTCAATCATCGGTCACTCATTCTATTGTGTGCACGCGTATTGTTATTTGTTTCCCGAGATTGTTCGGGTATCGGGAAAAGTTACTTACCTATTCCAGATAGACAAGTATTCTATTCCAACTATTCTCTTTTCTCATCCATTGATATCACAGACAATCGCCACATCCTCAGAATCTGATCCGCCATGACCTACATCATTCTGATTGCTGCAACCATAATCACCAGTATTGTCTCGGGCGTGCTCAGCATGGCGGGTGGAATGATCCTGATGGGCGTATTCGGGTTCCTGCTGTCCGTACCGACGGCAATGGTGTTGCACGGCATTGCACAGGCTTTTTCCAACGGTTCCAGGGTCTGGCTTCATCGTCGACACATTCGCAGGAGCGTACTGGTTCCATATGCCATAGGCGCATTTATTGTGCTGGGCATTTTCTCCCTCGTTGCATTCGTACCTGACATTGGTCTCGTGTTTATCCTTATCGGCTCTTTTCCCTTAATCGCCCTCAGGTTACCCAGGTCCATTGATCTCGATATGGAAAAAAAACCCATCGCCTTCTTGTCAGGTATTGTAGTCACAACCGCACAAATGCTTGCAGGTGCATCTGGCCCAGTCCTGGATATTTTCTACGTCAAAAGCAGCCTGACCCGTCATGAAATACTAGGCACCAAAGCCGTTACTCAAACCCTTGGGCATATCGTCAAGTTGGTTTACTACTCTTTTTTAATTTCTGCCGTAAGTCAGGAGCTTCCTTTTTGGGTGTTTCCCGCCGTCGTTGTTGCCGCTCTCAGCGGGAATTGGATTGGCAAACAGTTGTTAGAATCGATCTCGGATGAACAGTTTAAGACTGTTGGTCGATACGTGATTGTTGTGATCGGGATAATCTACATCGGGAAAGGTGTCTTTGAGTTCGCAGGCCTGTCCTGAGCCATAAGCTAAGCAACTCGAAGAATCTCGAAGGTCATGCAGCGATTTCTTCTTCAACAAGTGGTTTTATCACAAACAACAAATCCCCTTCGTTAACTTGTTGACCTGTAGTCAAGTTGATACGGGTAATCTTGTACTTCTGCGCGGAGGAGTAAACTTCACCAGCGTCACTGGAAAAACTGTTCAAGTTAACTGGCGTGAACATCTTCATAGCTTCCAATTGGCACAGTATGTCATCGGTTGTCACAATATCCCCGACGTTGACATATTCCGGTTCCGAGGGTGACGGGGTCCTGTAGAAAACGCCGGTAGACGGCGAGAGCACCTTCAATTCGTCGCTACCTTCAATCTTCAACATTTCCAGATCGAGATCAGACCCGGTTGTACCGGATGCTTCCTCAATTTCCTTGATCAACTCACCAGCGTCAATTCTTTCCAGAAATTCTGAGAGGTAGCCGGTATCGTATTTACCCTTAAGAAATTTCTCATCCTTCAGGATACGTTTGATCAAACTGATATTGGTGCATATGCCATGAATCTTCACCTTATCGAGGTAAGCGTGCATCTTCTTAATCGCATCCATTCGATTCGAACCCCGGCAGATAATCTGCACGATTAAACTGTCGTAGAAAGGTGATACTACCTTCCCCGCACCTACCGTGGAGATCAGTTGAATGTGATTTTCCTCTGGCAGATCGTACTCACTAATTTCCCCTGGAGTGGGTACAAAAGAAACATTGCCTTCCGCGTTTAGGACGGCCTTTTCAGCATTTACACGGACTTCCAAACCATAGCCTTTCTCGGTAAATTTTAGATCCTTAATTGAGTCACCAGCGGCAATGCAAAATTGTTGTTTGATGATATCAACACCAGTGACCACCTCGGTAACCGGGTGTTCAACCTGCAGCCTGGTGTTCATCTCCATGAAATAGATCGCATCATTAGGTAAGTCGTAAATAAACTCGACCGTGCCAGCACCCGTATAGTCCACGGTGTCAGCGATCTTGGTGGCATGCTGCAACACAGTTTTCTTCAGCTTGTTTGGCAACATGGTCGACCCTGACTCTTCCATCAGTTTCTGGTTATTCCGTTGCACACTGCAATCACGTATGCCAAGCACCTGTGTATTGCCATGTGTATCGCGTAGGATTTGCGCCTCTATATGGCGCAATGAGGTGACAAACTTCTCGATGTAAACATCACCATTACCGAACGCACTCTTCGCCTCGTTTGTTACCTGATGATACAAACGATGTAACTGTTCCGGGCGATCAACCACCTGTATACCCTTACCACCACCTCCATGAACCGCTTTCAGCAAAACGGGATAGCCAACTTGTTCAGCAATCTCTGCTGCCCTCTCGGCTGTATCCACAATACCGTGACTACCGGGTACAACAGGCACGTCAATACTCATCGTCGTGTTGATGGCATTTGACTTGTTTCCCATGGCCTCCATGCTCGATACCTTAGGACCAACAAAGTTAATGGCCCGCTGCCTGACTAAATTGGCAAAGTTAGGATCTTCTGATAAAAATCCAATGCCCGGGTGTAGCGAATCGACTTTCTCTGCTTCGGCAATGCTCAACACACTCAGTGCATTCAGGTAACTTTCATCGGACGTATTTCCACCGATGCATACCAGGGTATGTTTATCATTGTCGCGAACCAGATCGGCAGACACAGAGTCCATATCCGGGTCCGACTGAACCAATACCACTTCATGTCCAAATTCCTGCGCCTTCGTCACCAGTTTGACAGCCGTACATCCCCTGGCATGGATCAATACGCGTTGAATAGGTCGGATCAGGTCTTCCTCCGACGTTGTCTGCAGCAAAACAATGGGATCAGCAGCAGTCAGGGAACCGGACATAATCCTATCCACCACCTGTTCTACAGTTTCCGTGGGTAGCGGGATGGCGGGATCCACCCTCCTCAACTCCTTGTCCAATTCTGTCGCAAAGGGATGTTTTACCAAACCGCGCATGGATCCAGATTTAACTGACAGATAATTACTCAACAGACAAGTAAACGGTAAATTACGCTCAACGACGACCTGGCCAGCAAAAGGCATGCTACTGCCGGTAAAGTAATATGTTTGTACCAGCGGATGAGTCACAAAACTAGCCTGAGCGCCGCCGGTGCAATTTCCAAAACCAAATATAATGATGGGCAAATCATTGTCACGAACAAAGCGAGTAATCCGATCATTTACGACAGCCATCGTAAACAACGCGGCAGCACCCTCTCTCGTCTGCATCCCGCCTGATGAAATGAAGCAAATAATCGGTAAGCGTTGCCTGGCGCATTCCACCAGCAGATTGCACAATCTCGTGCAATCCGAATTATCTATACTACCGGCCTGGAAACTGACATTGGACAAAGCCAGACCGACCCGGTAGCAGCCGGTTTCTGTTGTAAAATCACCGATGCCGGTAATCAATCCATGTGGCCGGATATTGTTCTTCAATGCCGTTTCAATAGAAAGCCTGAAGGTTGGGAAAGAAACAGGATTGGCAGACATCAAGGTGCTGCTAGTTTCCTCGAAATTATTAACGAAACGCTCTAACAAGGTCTCAAAGGTTGTTCGCCCCGATCTATTTTCACGAGTCAACACTTCATGAAACAGTAAATCGCGATAGGCAATGGTAAGACGATTCCAGAAATCTTTACGCCGACCAATCCTGACGGGTTCAATTTTGCCTTCAAAGTGCTTACCCGTTCGCTGGGAGCTGTAGTATTCCGGAAGCAATTTTTCAAAAAAGAAGCTGATAACAACAAACAGAGTGTCCGACTTGTCCTTGTGAACTACCCTTATCCATTCTTCCACTGACTTCAGGAATGAGGCACAACCAGAGTGGTCCGCCAGTCGCACCATCCAGTCAGCGAATCGCTCTTTGGTCTCTTCAATGGTCACATCAAAGATATCGAGGGCACAAGCCTCTATAACAGAACCGTCCACCAGCTGTTCAATAAACTCGGTAGGCAAGGTCCTTGATTCGTGGGCATGACGAGCAACTGACACAAGGTCGCGAATCAGGTTGTCATACACAATACTAAAAACGATAAGATTCTGACATTCAACAACAAAGTCTTCATACACATCATCGTCAAGGATGACTTCCAGAATGGTCATATCCTTGTCGCCGGTTGCTAAATCCGTCTCAGTCTTTCTTTGCAAATGCGACCAGAGGGTATCTTCCAATAAGCGCCGATTGAGCGGAATGTTACTCTTTGTTTCGGAGACCTCGGCAACCAGACCTTGCGTGTGTTCAGATAGGTTTTGCCCTTCCAGTCTTGTTTCGTCAAACAAGGATTCGCCTTCCAGAATCAGATTAAGTTCAGATACAAGCTGGTCCCTCAGGAATTCAGTATTTTTATCATTGATGAAATCAAGGTCAAAAAGCTTTCGACCTTCAAAACTGAATAGATTTTTCAAAAAATCAAGGAAGGCATCACTTGCGCCCGACATCGCGGTCAGCAGACGTTTTACATCACTAACGTCGCTGGTTGCCAGGAGATAGGAATTGGATTCCTGATTTCCCAGATGAGCGATTAACGCCGTGAGATTATCCTTTGAGCTGGCTTTCCAGCGATTGTACAGATGCAGCCCCGAGACCAGACACAAATCTCTCTTGGCATTTTCGTAATTCTTTTGAGGTTCGCCAAAAAGCAACTGGGCGATCCGGCCACGTTCATCGCCCACTTCAGCACGTTTATCAACAAAGTTTTTCCACACCTTGTTCAGCGTATCCTCGTAGAGCACCTTGTCCGGGTCCTGCAACCAGCCAAGGAATGCCGCGCGCCGCTCCCGATGTACTCTTTGGGCAAGCTCACCCGCCGGAACCTCAGTTTCTGCTAAACGACCGTACTGGGTGGTAGTAGTAGATTTAATCCTCCTGCGTAATCCCAAATAACGCAAATACCTGAATGCGACGCCAAAAACATTCGGGTATTCAGTGGGTGATGTTCGCAATTTCAGGGTGGAGCTGGCATCGACCGCAGCCATAGTCTCGGACTGATGCAGATAACGATTGATGTTACGGTGATAGTGCTCGAGTATTTCCGGATGTTCCGAAACAAATTCCTTCGTGCTGTCTTCAATCGAAATTATTCCGGAAACGATGACACTTAGCAGATTACTAATCTTGTCATCTTCGCCCGGATCGTAATCGATAATCCCGTCTATATTCCCTTGCTTGTAAAGTTCATAAGACGATACACCAACAAATCGGGCGCACTCTTGCCAGGAGAGGTTAAACCGGCGATTCAAACTGGCCAGACTTCGGGGGTGTATGGTACTAAATACACCTGTGCGCAAACTGAACAGCATGTTGCTAGCAGCTAGCGGGATAGCACCACCTGAGTAACCTTGACCGATGATGATCCCCAAAGTGGGCACATCCACATTGCAGAGTTCAGCGATTAATCGAGATATTGTGTGTGCCTGATTGTTGGTATTAGCCTCCTCGTAAGGATCGGCACCGGGTGTATCCATAAAAGTAACGATTGGCAGGGAGCGAATGGCGAAGTCACTGGCAATTCTTGCAGCCGCCTCATGATGTTGCGGTCCCCAAACACCTGTGGAATGGGCCCTGTCTTGAGTGATGAATCCAACTACACGAGTTGAACCATAAAAATCCAATTCCAACTCGCAGGCGTACAAGGGACCATCAATTTGTTCCCGCAGGATCGGCACATCTAAAGCATTGATGATATCCCGTGATCCTGGTCTGGTGGATTCTTCCGTCGGGGCCACGGTAGCCGCGATATACGCGTCCACTTCCATATTGCGAAAAAGATCCAGCTTGATCTCAATTTGGTGTTCAGTCAGCAGCCCATCGATGACAGACGCCGGTTCTTTTTGCGGAAACAATGAAAAGTCCTGTGCCAGACTTTCCGCATTCTGATACAACTTGTCTATGGACGCTGGCTGTTGCCCCATAATTATTCTTTTTCCAATACCCTGGTTTCTTGTATTCAACCCAACCTGTCGCAGCGACCATATTTCTTATACTTGGACTCTGATCCTTCGGGTGGGTTCAAGTGCGCTAGGGTACTCCAAAGGCCTGTCGCTTTCAATGAATCGCCTCTAGAGAACCTCTATAACTTTTTGATTTTATTGATATTTACAAACAACTAACAGCCTTGAGCGGTAAACAGCCTTGA
>JAPUGI010000223.1 GCA_027292925.1 Gammaproteobacteria bacterium | reverse complement strand
CGCTGTCATTACTGGTTCAGCGTTGCAGACATACCTGACTGCCCCGCAGCGACACCCTCCTTCAAATGGTACTGGCATAGTATTGGTTCCCGGTAGCTTGAAGAGATTCTAGCATGCAAAGGTGGAACCGGCATCGGCTTCGCAAGGCATTGGTATCCCTCCTTAAAAGCGTTAGCATGGATTCACAGAGAGGCAGGGCTTAAGAGTGCGCCAAACCATAATTATTGCTGTCGCGTTATCCATCATATTCCTCCTAGGTATGTGGGGCCAGTATGTGATGGCACCTGAGCAACTACAAAACAATGTTCTGCAGGGCATCTACAATACGATGACGTTGTTCGTGCTTGAGGGAGACTGGACCACAACCGAATCATTACCCTGGCAGCTTGAAATCGCCCGGTTTGTAGCGCCGATCTTTTTAGTCACTGGTTTCGTGATCGTTTTTGCCCGGGATACATGGACCCAGGTTGAGAACTTTTTTATTCATCTCCGTAAGAATCATGTTGTAGTTGCCGGACTTGGATACCGTTCCTGGCAGTTCGTCCAGTCCTGCCAGGGTAAGTACAGGCTGGTAATAGTGGAAATTAATCCAGACAACCCGCGTGCAGAACAAGCCAGGAATCTGGGCATGTCCGTTGTTATCGGTGACATCCTGAATCCTTCAATGTTCGAGCAGGTTAACCTGGTAGATGCGAGACACCTGGTCGCTTTTACTGGCGATGATGGAATCAATGTGGAACTGGCCATCAAAGCTCGCGCCTTCATACGTGATTCCGGCGCGGAGCAACTGCTCATCCACATGCATGTGGAGAGCACTCATATCGCCGAACAACTGGAAGACTATCCCAAGTTTTTTTCCGACTCTGTCGCTGCACAAGTCAATTTTTTTAGTGTTTACGCATTAAACGCCAGGATTCTACTTCGAGATTATCCACCAGAGAGCTTTGCCCATTACTTTGGACAAATTCAGGTACACATAGCCCTGTATAACTTTGGTCGGCAGGCTGAAATTATCCTCCTGCATGCCATTCAGAATTGTCAATTTGCCAACGAGAGTCGCGTCAGGTTTTCCGTGTTTGATGACCAGGCGCAGGAAAAGGGAAGGCACTTCCTCTCTACATATCCGACTTTGGAATCCTTGTGTGATGTCGATTTTATCGAAACGCCCATGCTCGAAGTAAAAGCCCTGGAGGGGATCCATACTGAACTACTGCAATCTGTCACTGAACACGTAGTCTGCTTTGTTAACGACGATGAAAACCTCGAGCACGCGCTTATGCTGCGCTCTATGTTGCTGAAAAGAAAAAACTGCAACGCACCGATTGTTGTTCATATGGACCAGTCCAGCGGTCTGGCGCAACTCCTGGAATCCAACTTTGGTAGCCCCGAGATACCCGATGGTCTATACCCGTTTGGTATGCTCGATGAAGTTCTGCACTATGAAAATGTATTGGCTGATGGTTTGGATATTATGGCAAGAGCCTTCCATGAAAAATATCTGGAAAGGCGGGAAGGATTGGATGTTGATCGGCGGCTGTATTCTACCTTGCACAGTTACGCAACATTGGCAGAACCGGGACGTTCAAGCAGCCGGAAACAGGCCGATCATCTGGGAGCAAAACTTCGTGCTATCGGCTGTTCCACCAGCGATAGGATTAATCCTGATTTCTCGTTCTCAGAAGATGAGGCATTGCTCCTGGCCAGAATGGAGCACAACAGGTGGTGTACCGAAAAAATTGCAAGCGGCTGGCAGCATGGCCCGGTACGAATCGATAGCGCGAAACTAAACCCGATCATCGGGAAATGGGAATCCCTCGATATTGTCGAACAGAAATCACAGATAGATGAGATCAAACTGTTGCCGGGTTTACTGGCAGAAAAACTGGGCAAGGGTATCGTACGTGATTTCCGCATAGGCGTTACCGGGCATCGCCCTCACAAGCTGAATCTATCTGATGCCAATCTTGTCCGCGACATCGATGAGGCTTTGGCCGATATTGTGAAAAAGCACCCTGAAAAACGATTAATCATTGTCTCTCCTCTGGCAGAAGGTGCGGATAGATTGGTTGTACAACGTGCAATGGAAAAGTTTGGCATGGCACTGCATGTTCCGTTGCCGCTACCCTTTGAACTTTACCAGACTGATTTTTCTTCCCAGGAATCAATTGAGGAATTTAAGGCCATGGTTGGTACAGCTGAAGTCTATTTTGAATTACCCATGAGATTTGGTAACCAGGAGGAATTGTCTTCGCTTATTGATGGGACCGTAAACAATAAGCGGAACAATCAATATGCGCTGGCGGGAGCTTATACCGTGCAATATTGTGATGAGATGCTGGCAGTTTATGACGGTAAGCCTGAAGGTGGTGTTGGTGGCACCGGGCAGATTGTTCGCTGGCGAAAAGCGGGTGGTCCTGATGATGAATTTTTCAGTAAATCTGACTTTTTTGTCGAGCCTGAAACTGGGCCACCAATTGTGATCGAACATGTATTCGAAATAAGTAAGCAGGAATGAGCGAGTCGGAATTTGATGTCATCGTCTGGGGCGCCAGTGGCTTTACCGGACGCCTTGTAGCCGGGTACATGCATGAGACTTATGGCGAAACAGAAAACTTATCCTGGGCAATGGCGGGACGTAGCGAGAACAAACTGCAACAGGTTCGCCAGGAAATCGCCGGTGACAAAGCGCAGCAGATTCCAATTATTGTGGCTGATAGTAATGATGTGGACTCCCTGACGGCAATGCTGGCTCGCACCAATGTTGTTTGTAGCACAGTTGGACCCTATGCAAGATACGGCGCCGCTCTTGTCGACGCATGCGTCAAATCAGGTACTCACTATTGTGACCTGACCGGTGAAGTCCACTGGATGCGACGAATGATCGATGCGCATCAAACAGGGGCAGAAGAAAGTGGTGCCAAAATTGTGCACACCTGTGGATTCGACAGTATTCCATCCGATCTGGGGGTGCATTTCCTGCAGCGGGAAATGCAGAAAAAGCATGGTTGCTTCGCCTCGGTTATTAATTGTCGGGTAGCCAAAACCAGGGGAGGTATGAGTGGCGGCACTGTTGATAGCCTGATGAATATGATGGAGGAGGCGAAGACGGATGCTTCCATACTGGAAATCCTGGCAGATCCATACGCGCTCAATCCGCTCAATATGCCTCGTGGGGACGATGTTATTGACCAGACAGGCACGAGATACGACGAGGACTTCAAGCAATGGACCGCGCCATTTGTCATGGCTGGCATCAACACCAGGGTCGTGCGGCGCAGTCATGCATTGATGGGTTACCCCTATGGGAAGGGGTTTCGGTATGACGAATGTATGCTGATGGGCGAAGGTGCTGGTGGATTCGCCCGGGCTGCGATGGTGACCGGCGGCTCGACCTTGGTAATGCTGGCCGCTGCATTTGGGCCGTCCCGCTCGGTGCTTCGTAATATTGCGCCGTCTCCTGGTGAAGGCCCGTCCGCCGAGGACATCGCCAATGGATTCTTTGAAATTGAACTGTTGGCTCACCATCCGATCGAGCCGAGTAAGAATATGAAGGCGCTTGTTAGCGGTGATCGCGACCCTGGTTATGGCGCCACTTCAAAAATGTTGGCTGAAAGTGCCGTTTGCCTGGCTAAAGACGACCTCGATGAAAAGGGAGGTGTCACGACACCATCCGTTGCAATGGGCGACAGACTCATCTCCCGTCTTCAGGCGAAGGCGGGAATGGCATTCCAGATAACCTAGAGCTCGTTTAGGATAACGTGGCTGATACC
>JAPUGI010000222.1 GCA_027292925.1 Gammaproteobacteria bacterium | reverse complement strand
AGCTGCGTTATTACCCCAGCTATCGACGAAGGTGACCTCACTGGCCGGTAACCGGTCTGCAGGTTTCAGAACCACGTCCTTGGTATAGGCAATCGGCAACATGATCGTTTGCGTGACGCCTTCGGGAATTCCCAGAATGTCTGCAATTTCCTGTTCCCTTGCCGACAATACTGATGTCCAGGTAGTGCCTATCCCTCGAGCCCTCAGAGCCAGCATCAGTGACCAGGCGGCTGGCAATATCGAGCCATAGAATGCTAACTGCCTTGAGTGAGTAAGCTCCGGTTTCCCGATGGCATACACAAAAATCAGCACCGGCATTTCATGCATCTTATCCATGAGTGACTGGTGGGTTGCTTTGATCTCTACTCCTCTCGCTGCCGCTAGCTCAAGCATGACTTCCCGGTACACATTGGCCACGCGAGACTTTTTCACCTTGTCTCTCACGATCAGGAAACGCCAGTTTTCTCCACCGAGACCGACGGGTGCCTGGGTTGCGATGTTGATGCAATCTTCAATAACCTGCTGCTCAACTGGGCGCCTAAAATCGAGCTTTCGCCTAACAGAGCGAGCCGTGCTTAACACAGCATCAATAATATCCGTGTCCGGCGTGGCAGCCATCAGAAGATTACCCGATACAGAGCGATCTTCAACTATGACCTATCCACATTGAGCTTTGCAACTAGCCATTGATTGCGGCAGCTGATTGCAACAATGGGGAGAATCAGTTGTACTTCTGATATTTGGTGTGTGGATCTCCAGAGGAGGAGTGACCTTGAACTCGCGAGCGGATGTCATTGTTATCGGGGCAGGCATTATTGGCCTCTGCAGCGCCTTCCAGATAAGAAAACGGAGCTCACTTTCTGTATTGATTTTCGAACAAGGTGCAAGTTTGGGCGAGGGTTCTACCGGGGCTTCCGCGGCGGTATGCAGACACCGGTATTCCTACGATGAGATGGTTGAACTGGCCAGGGACGGCATTCACGCCTATCGACAGTGGCCTCGTTTTATTGGTACAGATCAACCCCTCGCACAGTTCCAAAACGACGGCGTGCTGTGGCTATCGGATGGAGGCGATAGCTGGGCGAACAGAGAAAGTAAGCGCCTGGAGGAAGCAGGCATTCGAACAAATATAGTTGATGCTGCGGATATCAAAAGCCGATTCCCCGCACTAAATCCGTGTAGCTTACAGCCTGACACCGAATCCGGTGAGGCGCACGACTGCAACGCGGGCACATCCTATTTATTTGAAGTTGACGGTGGCTATTTTGATCCTGTTAGCGCACTGCAAGACCTGCATAGCGCCCTGCTTAGAAAAAAAGTCGAAGTGCAATTTCGTTCACGTGTGCAGAAAGTACTGGTTAAAGGTGGCAGGACAAAAGGAATTCAGCTTAATGACGGATCAGTAATCGAAGCACCTTGTGTGATCAACGCCACCGGTCCATGGTGCAATGAAGTGTTTGATCAACTGGGATTGAATCTGCCATGGTCACTCAAACCCACGAGAATCCAGATCATACATATTGACCGTCCAACAGAAGTGATCGGGGATATACCCGTTTGCTGCGATATAGTGGGTGGCATTTACTTTCGCCAACACAATCGAGGGCAGCAAATTGTACTCGGCTCAACCCTCGAAGAGGACGAACTGGAAGTGGTAGAGAATCCCAGCGATTTCAACGGATCGATAGATGACGCTTTCAAAGTTGCGAAGCTGCATGCCCTGCATCACCGCATTCCATCCCTGCCCTATCGTGGCAGTGTAAAAGGCTACTGCGGGTTATACACCGTAAATCGGGATGACGTGCACCCAATTGTCGGCGAATCTCCAATAGCCGGGTTTTATGTCGCCAATGGCTTCAGTGGACATGGATTCAAGCTCGCACCGGCCGTTGGCGCAATGCTGGCAAAGGAAATCACTGGCGAATCAAGTGATTTTGATACCAGTGTTCCAAGTAGTTTCCTGGCCTTTGATAGAAACCCCCTGGAATTAGACGTCAAGAATGTACTCGCCTGAATAACGAATTAGCCTTCCAACTCCTGTCCCCTTATGCTTACAATCTAATTCTTAACAATTCGATGAGTTTTAGTGGATGAACACCACCAGTTTTGAAGACTTGATTGGCGATCTAGAGTTCGATCCCGACGAATTAAAAGCCAAGTATCTGGCTGAGCGCGACAAGCGAATACGACCCGATGGTATTGAGCAGTACCAGGAGGTGACTGCTGAATTTTCCCATTACGTGGATGATCCTTATGTCGAATCCGGCTTCTCACGCGAACCGCTCACCGATGAAGTCGAGGTGGCGATCATTGGAGGTGGATTTGGCGGACTCTTCGCTGGCGCCAGACTGCGGGAAGCCGGTTTCGAAGATATCCGGTTTATCGAGAAAGCCAGTGATTTTGGTGGCACCTGGTACTGGAACCGTTATCCAGGTGCCATGTGTGACGTTGAATCCTACTGCTATCTGCCGCTTCTGGAAGAACTCAACTACATTCCTAAACATAAATACTCGTTCGCACCTGAGATCTTCGAACACAGCAAACGAATCGCACGACACTACAATCTTTACGAAAACGCCTGCTTTCAAACCAGTGTTCAGGAACTGCGCTGGGACGAAGATGCGGAACGCTGGATCATCAGCACCGACCGTGGGGATCGAATGAAGGCGCGATACGTCGCCATGGCAAATGGTCCACTCAACCGACCGAAGCTACCAGGTATACCCGGCATCAACGAATTCAAGGGCTACACATTCCACACCAGTCGATGGGATTACAATTACACCGGGGGTACGTCCAGTGGAAATCTAACAGGTCTTAACGACAAGCGGGTCGGCATCATAGGTACCGGCGCGACTGCAGTTCAGTGCATACCATTCCTTGCCGAACACGCCAAACGTCTCTATGTATTTCAGCGCACTCCGTCTTCCATCGATGTTCGCAACAATGCCGAGACAGATCCTGAGTGGGTCAAGACTCTGGAGCCTGGCTGGCAACAAGCACGGATGGATAACTTCAATATCCTGGTTAACGGTGGTGACCAGGATGAAGACCTGGTGAGTGATGGCTGGACTGACATTATCCGAAACTTAACGGGAATCGTAGCAAAACAAGCCAGTAAAAAAATTGGGCGACGACTTTCCAAGGTTGAGCGTGCTCAACTTATGGAACTTTCTGACTACCGGAAGATGAACCAGGTCCGCCACAGAGCGGCAGCTATCGTTTCGGATGAAACTACAGCCGAGTCTCTAAAGCCCTGGTACCGCCAGTTTTGCAAACGACCCTGCTTCCACGACGAATACCTGCAAGCCTACAACCAGCCAAACGTCACGCTAGTGGATACCGAAGGTAAGGGCGTTGAACGCCTGACCGAGAACGCTGTTGTAGCCAACGGGCGAGAATATGAGATTGACTGCCTTATCTTCGCCACCGGTTTCGAGGTGGGCACTTCGTATACTCGAAGGTCCGGCTACGACATCATCGGACGCAACGGCAATACCCTGAGCAATCATTGGTCAGGGGGGATGCGCACCTATCACGGGCTGCAAAGCCATGGCTTCCCTAACTGTTTCTTTATGGGTTTCACCCAGACCGCGATTACCATAAACGTACCTCACGCATTAAACGAGCAAGCCAAGCATGTCGCCTATATCCTGAATGAGGTGCGCATGCGGGGCAAAAAAACTGTCGAAGTAACATCAGAAGCCGAACAGGAATATGTTGACGAGATTCATAATACATCGCGATTAGGGGAAAGGTTTTACACAGAGTGCACACCAGGGTATTACAACAGCGAAGGTACACCGGGTAACCCCAGTGGCTTTTTCTCAAATATGTACGGAAAGGGACCGATGCACTTCTTCAGGCTGCTGGAAAACTGGCGCGCCAAGGGAGAACTGGAGGGACTCAAACTCAGCTAGATCCTTGCTAGGAAGTCAAACCAACATCATAGACATTCGTCAAAACCCAACGCGCACACCTAGTCGGGTGGCTCGACATTAAATTTGAAAGCAGCCAGCTGTTCTGGCGCCAGGCTATTGGAACGCAGGAAGACCAGCCAGCGGGGGTCGTCTTGTATTCTTTGAAACAGCGGATTGGTCGCGATATCGGCTAAAAATCCCGGGGTACGCTCTACCGTCGCCTCCAGATAGCGAAAGGCTTCATCCGGGTTGCCGATCCACGCGTGCGCGCGTGCCAGTCCATAGGGCCAGACCTCCTCCTGCGTTTTGGTCAACTCACGCAAAGCCGCTGCTGATTCCTCCTCTCGACCCAGGTCGTGGTACGCCAACACCTGGCCGTGGAGCCGGTACACGGGATTCTCGTCTCTCTCAAACTCCGCCAGCGAGTCCTCGGGATTACCTGCCATCAGCCTGGCCAGCCCGTACTTCCATCTCACGGCACCGGCTTTCTCGTTAATGCTCAAAGTAGTCTCATACTGGCGCAAAGCGTCTTCGATGCGTCCGTCTCTAAAATAGTATCCCGCGAGGTTGAGTTGCGCCCAGAAGATCAACGGGTCGCGCGTGGCAATGTACTCGCCCAGGCGTACCGCCAGGCCGGTCTTGCCAATAGCGTCCGCCAAACGAGCCGAATTGAAGAGAACGAACGGATCGTAAGGATCGCTATCGGCCGCTTCCTCCAGTAACCGGGCGGCGCCGGTAAAGTCTCCTTCGCTGGCGCGTTTCCCCGCCATCCAGGATTTTATCTGAGGATTGTCCGGGTCCAGGGTCAGTATCCTGTCCAGAGCCTCGTCTTCCTCTGGCTCATCCCTTGTAGCACCGCCAACTTGATAAGCACCGGCACTGCCCTTGAGCGTAAATTGCAGGACCAGCGCATCGACATAATCCGGACTGATTTCCAGCGCCTGTTCCACCAGGGCTAATGCTTTCGGATAATAGTCCTGGCGTTGCAGAGTACTAATCTGCTGCGCCTGCAAAAATAGTACATAGGCCTGGGGATTCGCCCGGGGTGCCGGTGACGTGCTGTCGAGGAGCGTAAGTCGCAATTGCCTGACTACCTTTGCCGCGACCTCGTCCTGAACGACATAGATATCGACCAGGGGCCGATCGTAGGTCTCGGACCAGAGGTGGGTGTCCGATCCCGCTTCGATAAGTTGGGCTGTGATGCGAATCCTGTCGCCCGAACGGCGTACAGAACCTTCCAGAATGTGAGCTACGTTCAGCTTTTTGGCGATCGTTGGGACATCGATGTCCGATCCCTTGAACGAAAATGCAGACGAACGGGAGATGACCCTCAGTTGCGGGATGTGCGCCAGACGGTTCAGCAGCTCCTCGGCGATGCCCTCACCGAAATATTCCTGTTCCGGGTCCGAACTCATATTGACGAACGGCAGAACGGCGATGGACTTTCCACCATATGGCGCCACCCTGGCCCGGTTTCGCCCTTCCTGGAGCGCCTCCTCGGTTGCCGTTGCCAGGTCGTGCGCCTGCTGTTGCGGCGCCAGCACGAACTTGTCCAGGGCGAAATAGCCCACCGATAGAACGAGGAACAATATGATGAGTGCATCGAATCGCCGGGTCATCCTCCTGCTGACAGTGGAGTCGTGATCCACCTCAGTATCGCGCTTCAGCCCCTCCGGCGTCAGCTCGAAAACCCAGGCGAAGATCAGCGCCGGAATGAAGCCGATGGCGAGGATCAGGATGAAGGCCCGGGCAGCCGCGTCGCTGAAGCCGAACAGCGGGAAGAGTGTTTCGATGACCTGTATGACCAGCCAGGAGAGGGCGATGTAGGCAGCGCCCACACGAATCACATTCCTGCGTTTGAGTTCGTTTAATAAGAGCAAGGTTTAGCTTCTATAGTGCTAACAGAACCCACAAAGCATACTCTTTTTTGACACCTGCTGATTTTCGTGACAGCGGAAGAGATGATGCGCTGAAGGCTGTGCATCTTGACACATAGGTTACAGATTATACCGAACACATAGGTTACACATTGAGGCATTTGGGAGAAACCAAATGCCCTGGAAAAGAGTGTAATCATATGGATGAACGTATCAAATTCATTGCTCGTTTGCTTGATGGTGAAATGATGACGGTCGTTTGTCGGGATTTTGGCATTTCTCGAAAGACTGGCTATAAAATTTTCAATCGATATTGGTCTCGAAGTGCTTCCGAAAAGTGCAAGTGATGAAAAACAACTTTATCGTCACTTTGAAACCACCATTTTAAGCCCCTAAGGGACGGCAGGTGTCGCAGAAACTATTCTCCATACCTATCATCAGAGCAATACCAGCAATAACCTGCTGTAAGATAATTGCCACACATCCCCTGACAGGGAATTCTTCAGCAATGAGGTTGCGTCCACGCGCATTAATGTCCGGTTCGGAGAATTAGCAGCGGTAATTTAACTGCAAGCGTAGTGTTCTCGAATGTCTCTGTCCGGCCAACAGCGGACATCAAAGATTCCAACAACCGCTCCACACACGGATGGGTACTTGCTAAGGGTGCATATCCTCTTCTGCAACGTCACGAACATGAGTAGCGAAGTACCAGTAGTGACCCTCGCAATCCTCAGCACCATAGCGCCGATCACCATAGAAGGTGTCATTCGGCTCCTCCAGGATCGTCGCACCGGCCGCCTTCGCCTGAGCGTAGTGTGCATCCGCATCATCGACGTAGACATAGATTTGATTAGATACGTGGCCGCTATGTGTCGGGTTCTGATAGTCGCCCCCAGGTTGGCCCATCATGATGAGCCCATCAACGAGCACCATCTCGGCATGGTTAGCCGTCCCATCCGGCGCGCTGATTCGCATTCGCTCCGTGAGTCCGAAAGCCTTGACAAGCCAGTCGATGGTGTTCGACAGATCCTCGTATAAAAGATAGGGCGTCACTCTAGGCGTATCTTCAGGAGGGTTGGAGGTCATGTCTATCTTCCTTTCTGATTCGGTGCTCCAAGACTATATGGCGACATCGCCTTTGACAATAGGATGGGAGCCGCCTTCTTTTCTGCACTGCGGGCATATTTGCGCAATATCCTGATCGCCCTTCTATTGTGATGGCATGTTTATTTTGAGTGGCTTTTCAGCTTGCTGCACTTGATCGGATATCAGTTTACGTGCACCCTTGATCGACCCTTAATAAGTACAAGCATCAATGGATCGACCTTTCTCCGCGTATAAAGGCGATGAGCCCTATGTCTTCGTGAGCTATTCCCACAAGGATGTGTCCTCCGTTTATCCCGAACTAACCTGGTTGAGGAATTCTGGTTTTAATGTCTGGTATGACGAGGGCATCGACGCGGGCACAGAGTGGAGTGAGGAACTGGCCAATAGCATAGAGGGTGCAAAATTATTCCTGTATATTGTGACTCCCGATTCTGCAGAATCTATGAACTGTCGCAATGAGTTGAACTTTGCGCTCGGAAAAGAGATACGTGTGCTCGCGGTCCACCTGAAAAAAACTGATCTGCCAGGGGGCCTGTCTCTCAGTTTGTCTGCTCGTCAAGCGATACTAAAGCATGCGATGCCAACTGAAGAATATCGAGACAAGCTGCGGAACCGGCTAGTCACCTATCTGGAACAAAGCAATGTGCAGATACCCGCACCTGTGAAACGGCGTTCCATTTGGCGGGAAATATCAGCCGTTGCAGTTCTGGGAATAGGAATTTTTCTTTACAGTCAATATGTACGGGAAGAGGTTGTCAGCGAACAAGATGAATTCGACTGGGCGAATGCTTTCTCCATGGTTGTTTTATCTTTCGAACACACCGCTGCTGACCAGGAAATCGAAGCTATATCCAGAGGATTATCCGATGTTATCTTGCAACAGCTTACTCAAAGACGGTCATGCGCACTTGCACCAGTCTGCCAGACTCTTAAAGTTTCCAAAGCCGGTGGAAACCAGAACGTATCCGTAGCTGCAGACAAGCACAACGCCCACTATGTACTCCATGGCAATATCCAGCGAGATGGTCAAATTATTCAGATTCGAGCACGGCTGGTACGAGCAGACAATTCAAGTGTCTGGTCTAAAATTTATACGCGAACTCTTGACGATACTGATGTGTTCTCCCTGCAATCCGAAGTGGCCAATTCCATTGCTGAGCTTTCCGCGGGTTGGTTGGGCTTCGATTTGCTGAAGTTGCACGCCTCGGAACACCCAGCCCTCGTATCAGTAAAACTCGCCGCACGTGAACATTTCCTCAAAGCTTTAGAACAAGAGGTACTTTTAGCGACAGGTGAAGGTGGTGATGAGATTCTAAGGCGAAGTTACCTGGAGAAGGCAATCGAAGCCGATTCACAATTTGCGGCTGCTTATCTACTCCTTTCGGAGATATACACTTATCGTTATGGGGGATTGTCTCTCAGCGAGGCAACGACCGGCGCACTGACCTACATTGAAAAAGCCATCAAGCTGGATCCCACAAACCCTCAAAATCTGCTCCAGGCAGGG
>JAPUGI010000221.1 GCA_027292925.1 Gammaproteobacteria bacterium | reverse complement strand
CACAAATTTCGATCCGGCATTGACGCGGGTCACAGTGGCGAATTTCAATAAGCGGGCACTAAACCTTTACAAGAATTTTGGTTTTATACTACTGGATGAGTTTGAGGACGATGAACTCAATGTCCGATATACGATTCTCATAAGAAAGTCGCCGACCACGAATTAGAGACTTCCAGATTTGAAAACAACAGACCTTCCCCGAATTGAGACGCAGCGGACCATCCTAAAACTTATGGAGCCTCAAGAAGCGGACCTGATGCTCACTTTTCGGATGGAAAATAAAGACCATCTGATGCAGTGGGAACCGAAACGTGCGCCTGAGTTCTACACACTGCCTTTTTGGCAAGCGCAATTTCGTGCGGCGATACGAGAATTTCGCCGTGGTGCCAGCCTGTGCCTGGTGATCCTGAGCAAGGACGAACAAGAAGTGCTTGGAGTTTGTAATTACACCAATATTATTCGTGGTACATTTGAAGCCGCTCACCTGGGTTACGCTCTGGCACAAAAACACCAGGGGAAGGGCATCATGTTTGAAGCTCTTGAAAGCAGTAAAGGTTATGTTTTCGATGAACTGAAGTTACACAGAATCATGGCAAACTATTTGCCCAGGAATCAACGCAGTTGCGCCTTACTGAAAAAGTTAGGGTTCGAGATAGAAGGGGAAGCGAAAAAATTACTCAAGATCAATGGTGTTTGGGAAGATCACATCATAACTTCCCTGATTAACCCGCGATCCTGTTAGAACTTCCTTTCAAGAATTCAAATGATCGAGTCATGAAGTTCGTACACGAATCCCGGACCGCCCATATAGATGCCGCCATCGATATTGACGCAAGTGCCATCACCGTATATCCAGGCCTCGGTTACTGATAACGGGTCCACTCTCCTGGCGTAAGGGATAGGGGTATGGCCGTGAATGAGAAACTCACCCCCGTACAGATTGAGCACCTGGCTGGCACGATGTTTTCCTGTTATTTCCAACTCCGAAAAAGCCATGTGTTCGCTGAATGCAGTTAACGTCATCTCCCATTGATGTAGCTCGCGACTGGCCATGAGCTCCCTGAATGCGGTGTTAACCATTTCAATTGTAGTCCCGAAATTGATATACAACATGGCATCGGCATGAAGCAGGAGTGCTTGCCCGACTCTGGCCATGGCCGGTAATGTTTCGATCCAGTTCGCATGCTGCGGCGTAAATTCCTCCAGGTCTTGCTCAATACCACCCCAGTGACGCCACCTATCGACTACCTGTCTGCCCTCACTGTTAACTTCATTTTTGAAACGGTATGCACATAGAATCATCAGTTCGTGATTGCCCAGGAGGGACTGCACGCAGCCACCTTCCAATACGGCCTGTTCCTGCAATTTCATCGTGATGTCGACACACTTAATGCCAGAAACACCACGGTCAAAAAAATCGCCTATGAGCCATAGATGATGATGGCCACCGCTCCAGTTCGTTTCGCTATCGCACAATCCTGTTTCCCGGAGTAGGTGAATGTATTGTTCATGGTAGCCGTGCAGGTCACCAATTATAAATGTGGACATAGGACGATAGTGGCAAACGAAGCGTGTACTGTACAGAGTCCAGGCTGAAAGGACTAATGCGCCCGCGGCTGTTCTTTGTAAAGCGCGCCTGGAGGCTATTCGGAACTGTGTAAGGAGATTCCTTCCTGCTTGAACCGATTGAGTACACGCTCGGATATTTTTGGGCCCACATTCTCCGACCAGGACTGGGCGGCACTAACACTGTCCTGCATAAGTCGTGGCATGACCTTGTTAGCTTTTACACCAACAGGAGATTTGTTGAATTCAATGAGCCCCTGCAGATCTTCCAGAGTGAAGTACCTGGCATAGATTGGATAAATTTGTGCTTGCAGGGATCCGTTCTGCAGCTCTTCCTTCACCAGTCTCGCGACTTCTTCGGTGACGATTTGCACGACTTTTTCAGAAATATTTGGGTTGTTTGCACGAAGGATGGACAGCATCTGCTGTGTAAATAGCCTGGAAAATTGTGCGCTATTTGCTTCAGCACCGGTGATCTGCATCAATTCGCTGATAGCATCCATCTTGGCCTGGGCAATTTCTTCTTCAGCGTTGATGTAGCCGCCATTGATAAGCAGCAGGCAAAGCAAAAGTAACGCCTTATGGATCACCGTCCACCTCTAACTCAATTCGAATAACAACCCGGTTATTGATTCTACCGCTCAACCAGGACATCAAATTGGTTAACACCATCTGGATGCCATATTTTTCCATAAGCAGGGAATAGGCCAGGGTTATTTCCACCTGGTCATCATTGACGAGACAGGCCTTGGCTTCAAGCCACTCACCCAGGTTTCCTCCCCTGGCATCGCAGCTGGCTATCCTGGCTCTGCTTGAGTTACGAAGGCGCTTTACTTTTCCTGCACCGGCGGCGCTGAAACTGAAGAAGGTTTTTTCGCTGGCTGCCGCGAACCAGACGGGTGTCTGTACTTCTTTGCCACTCCGCCGCCAGGTCGCAAGGCTGATGTAACGGGCATCCGTTAGAGATTTCACGCTGCCGGATGACGTGGTTTTTATAGTCTCGCCTTTTCAGTCACACTAAATCCGGTATTTTGCCAAGTTTTCCAGGTCACCAGGAAGAAAACATGAAAACCCAGCGCGAACACCCATTCAAATGCATCTTCATATTCAGCATAGTTTTCGAAGGTTATATCTAGAACCAGCGTCAGAAGACCCGTACCCAGGAGAAAATAACAAATCGCAACCAGAAGGGGCAGGGAAGGTTCCTGCCTTTGCAATTTACCAACTCGCCACGTGAGTAAAAGCTGCGCCAGGAAGGTAAACGTAAAATAGACAATAATTCCAATTCTTCGCTGAAGACGGAATTCATCCCCTGCTGCACCGAGTGCAACCGTGTAGATGACCAGGAACATGGCGGCGATGATGCCGACGAACATAATGGATTTAGCGGTTAATAACCGGTCGCCCAGGGTTACCAGCCACTTATAGGTCAGGACCCAATACATCATCTGCAATGCGGCTGCGGGGATCATCGTGCCTTTGAAGATAAAAAAGGCGGAACCATAGCGCCCGGTGGCGCTGATTGATGTACAACTCTCTATATACGGAAAACACCAGGCAACATATCCCTCTGAAGCGGAGACCAGGTAGGTCGTATGCACCGCCAGAATAGGCAGAAGGCCGGTAAACAGCGGGATCAATCTTATGCTCAACATCAACTACCTGGTTTGTCCCTAGTTGGGAAGAGGAACAAATAGAGTAGCAGTTATTAGCGAATTTTGAGTAGTAACACCAATAATAAGGGCGTACCCACGGCCTGCAACAGCATGAATCTCACCAATACCTGCGTATTAGACCAACCCATATTGTGACGGACATGATCATGCAACGGATAGCGAATGCTGCTGAATATCCCGATTTTGAAAAACCGGAGCAGCACCACCTTCAGCATACCGGTGGCGCCGTTAACCAATACGACAAAGGCTACAACCAGAATCAGGAACGGGTTACCACAGGCAAGCACCAAAATACCCAGCATCAGACCGATCGGTCGTGAACCGGAATCTCCCATCAATACCGCGCTGGGGTAGCTGTTATGCCAGAGGTACCCGGTCAAACAACCAACCAGTACAAAGGCGATGATCGCCCAGTCAGCACCCTGCTCATAATGCGGAACCAGCAGGTAAGCGGAAATATCGGCGTGGCCGACAATGCCATACAGGATTCCGCCCAAAAACAGCGTACTCATACTGGACAGGCTTGCAGACAATCCGTCTACACCATCGGTGCAGTTAGTGGCATTGACGGAAATCCAGATGAGTGGCGTCGCACCCAGCAGAAATAATACCGGTGGAATCGTAATCGGGTCTTTGTACAGAGGTAACCAGATGACATACTCGTCCATCTGGCAAATTGCCATTGATGCCAGGAATGCAATGACCAGGTCGATTGCACCCAGCCTGTATTCACTCCAACCTCCTTGCGCCTTGTCATCCAGATAGCCGACCACCATAGCAGCGGTAACGCACATCAGAATTTCCAGGAACTTCCAGTCGAAGGGGACTACCAGCAGGGAAACAACCACGAACAGTGGAATAAACAGGATGCCTGCACTGATGGGTTTCCCGATGCTCTTTTCCGCGTCGATGGCATACTCTCGCCCGTGGTCTTTGGGCAGGAGACGCCAGTATCTTGGCAGTATCCACCAGGTGACAATAGCACCAAGCGCGGTCCCCAACCCCGCTAGGAATATATATGAAGAAAAGAGCCTGAAGGGTCCGGCTACTGCTGTGAGATAATCACCAAGATAGTAAAGCAACTGCGTCGCCAATATGGAGTTCGAAGGTGACGCGAATTATAGAGTCAAACGTGTTGTGAATAATGAATGCTTGTTGGAGGTTTAGTGGTGAATCTTCGCTTGCCAGAGAAAACGGCAGTGCCTGAGAACGATTCCATCGGTTTCTGCATACTTCTGATAGATCGAATCGAATTTGTACTTTATATCCTCAAATGTTGGAATTTCCGCCGCTGGCAAGCCCCACGTAACCATCCGGTAAAGTTCCACTGGATCGGCAAAGACTTCCGGTACGTCAAAGCTCCAGCCGCTGTGTAGCGTCAGGCCAGCCTGATGCAGGCGATTCTCTACCGACTGATGAATCGAGCCGCTACCTGTGTGTCTACCGGAGTTCTCGTAGTGCATCTTGTGCGGCAGTTTGCTGGACCATGCGGGAATGGGTTCCTCCATCGGACTTAATGCAATGATGAATGCACCATCTCGACAAACGCGACTGACATCCTGAATCCAATGCATTGGTCCCCGGCGGCAGAAGATCAGGTCGATTGAGTTTTCTTCAACCGGCAGTGCCATCTCGTCATGACCTGGATCTGTTGCGTCATAACAAATAAAGTCGACGTTGGTGATTTGCCTTGTGGCCTTCGTCTCATTGGCAAGATCGATGTAACTTTGCACCCTATCGTATGCCAGGATGTGCTTGCAGTATGCGGCATGATCCAGGGAGAGTTCTCCGTGCCCACAACCTACTTCCAGGACTTCGGATTCCGGTGTGAGACGTTCACCCAGAAGTGTGAGGAAAGCCTGCTCTCCGTTTTTATCACCGATGGTGGACTTCCAGGGGTAGAAATATCCCTGTTGAATGCTGGCGAGATAATCGTACCAGCTATTGGAATGAGCCCGGGGTATATTGAGTTCTGCCATCGACTCCATCCGTTACCAGGTAACTACCTTACCATGGGGACATTGACGCAGAAACTCCGGAATTGCTGCATCGGTATTTGAAGAATACACTCGCCTAATTCAGCTGATGGGTTCTATTATGGCAATCATCACCAGCATTGATTTGCTGATTAATCGCAGGACCAAAATCATCGCCACGGTAGGTCCTGCTTCGTCGTCTCCCGGGGTGCTTGAAGCACTGGTTGAGGCCGGGGTGAATGTATTTCGGCTTAACATGTCACATGGTGATCATGCTGGCCATCAATCAGCTTATGAAAATATCAGGGCGATCGCCCAGCGCTTTTCCGAACCCGTAACCGTACTGGCGGATCTATGCGGTCCAAAAATCCGCACCGGAAAATTTGAGAACGGTGGTATAGAACTCATTGAAGGCAATGAAATTACTATCACCATGGGAAAGGGGTTAGGCCATGAGGGTATGGTCGTATCCCAATATGAAGCACTTGCCAGCGATGTAAAAATAAATGACAGGATCCTCCTGGCAGATGGGTTGTTTGAATTATGTGTGCTGGAGAGTTCGGATTCCGAGATCAGGTGCCGCGTCGTTCATGGCGGTCGATTGACTGACAACAAGGGGATGAATCTGCCGGGCGTTGAGGTGTCTGCACCCTGCATGACGCAAAAAGATATCGAGGACGCGGAATTTGCCAAATCCCTTGGCGTCGATTTTATCGCACTTTCCTTTGTTCGAACGGCAGACGATGTGCTGCAGTTACGACACTTGCTCGATACTTCCAAATATCCTCCCGGCATCATCGCCAAGATCGAAAAGCCGGAAGCACTGGAGAATGCAGAAGAGATCCTGGATGTCGCAGATGCCATCATGATTGCCCGTGGTGACCTCGGCGTAGAGCTTCCACCGGAAGAGGTTCCAAGCGCCCAGAAGCAGCTTATCGAGATAGCCAGAAAAAGTGGTAAACCGGTCATTGTCGCAACGCAAATGCTCGAATCCATGGTCACGCATTCTCGACCGACCCGAGCGGAAGTCACTGATGTTTCCCACGCAGTGACCAGTGGCGCCGATGCTGTCATGCTGTCCGCTGAAACCGCAGCGGGTAACTTCCCAGTTGATGCAGTAAAAATGATGGACAGGGTAGCCCGACAGGCAGAAGCCCACCTGTGGTCCGCTGGCGCCTGGGGGGTTGAACGGAGTTCCGATGAACCCCCGTCAGTCTGGAATTCAGTGGCGTCCGCGGCAGCGAACATGTCGAAAAGCCTAAATGCCAGAGCTATTATCGTTGTCTCGCAATCGGGAACATCTGCGCAGACCATCAGTGCTGCAAGACCAGCCGCACCGATTCTGGCCCTAACAGGCAACAAGAGAATTTTCAATAAGATGGCATTGCTGTGGGGTGTGGTCCCGCTAATTGATACGCGAGTAGGTAAAGTCAATCCCAACGAGCTTGCGAAACAAGTGGCGCTTGATATGCACCTGGCAAAACCTGGCCAGCATGTTCTACTGGTGCGGGGGTTTCACGATGACCAGGCAAAGAATCTGCCTTCAGTGACCGTGCTTACTATTCCGGCTACGGAAGGCGCAACCGACTACTAGGCCGTCACGAAGTCAGGTTGTACTTATCTGCATCAAGATAAGCTGGAAATTTATCTCGATATTCAACAAGTGAATGCCTGTCCAGCCTGAATGTTGATATGCCGTCATCTGAATTCATCTGCAGTCGGGTCACGCCGTTGTAATCAATAACTACCGAATCACCAGAATAATCGACGTTATTACCATCAACACCGATACGATTGACTGCGACCACGTAACACAGATTCTCGATTGCCCGGGCTTGTAACAGTGCGTTCCAGTGATCTCGTCTGGCAGACGGCCAATTGGCAACATACAGGAGCAGGTCGAAATCACTATCATTCCTGCTCCATACCGGAAATCTCAGGTCATAACAGACCTGTGGGCAGACTCGGAAACCGTTCAACTCAACGACCAGCTTTGTGTTACCACTAGAATAATTTTCGTTTTCAGTGGACATGCGAAACAGATGCCGCTTGTCGTAGTGTTGCAGAACACCATCTGCCTGCATCCAGATGAACCGGTTGAAGTAACTCCCATCTTCTTCAATGATCAGGCTGCCGCACAGGGTGGAGTTGAGAGATTTAGCCTTATCTTGCATCCACGAAACGGTCGGTCCATCCATTTTCTCGGCAAGCACGGCTGAGGCCATGGAGAAACCGGTGGAGAACATTTCAGGTAAGACCAGAAGGTCGGCGTTAATCCCGGCATCAATTAACTCATTGAAATGGTCTAGATTTTCTTCAGGCGATTCCCAGGCAAGGTCTGTCTGCACCAGTGCGACTGTTAGCTGGCTCATCTTGCCTGCATCGCTTTTACTCTGCAGAGCATCGCGGCTGCTTTAATGAGGGTGTCATCTTCCTTGGCGAAACAAAAGCGGACGATCCGGTCATCAGGTGGCTGCTCATAAAAAGCAGAGATGGGAATAGCGGCCACGCCAATCTCCTGGGTAAGGAATGTGGAAAATGCCACATCGTCAAGATCAGACAGGTTGCTGTAATCCGCGAGCTGGAAGTAGGTACCATCGCTTGGAACCAACGCGAATCCGGAATCGGACATGGCGGTATTGAAAAGATCTCGCTTGGCTTGATAGAAGGCAGGAAGCTGCAGGTAATGATTGGGCTCTCGTTCCATATATTCTGCCAGCGCCCATTGCGTTGGCGTGTGTGTGGTGAAGGTGACGAATTGGTGGATCTTGCGAAATTCTACCGTCAATGCAGCAGGGGCCGCACAGTAGGCAACTTTCCATCCTGTCGCGTGGTAGGTTTTACCGAATGACGACACTACAAATGATTTTAGTTTCAGTTCCTCGTGAGTCAGCAAACTGTGGTGAGTTTCACCGTCATACACCATGTGCTCGTACACCTCATCTGAGAGGAAGTACAGATCAAGTTCCCGGGTCAGGTCAGCCAGTTGGTTAAGGTCAGAGGCTGCCATGATGCTTCCGCAAGGGTTGTGCGGTGAATTTACGATGACCAGACGGGTTTTCTCATTAAGTGCTACAGACAGGCGATTAAAGTCGATATGAAAATCAGGAGCAGCCATTGGGACATGTATTGTTTTACCACCCGCAAGAGTGACAGCGGGTTCATAGGAGTCATAGGCGGGATCAAACACGATTACCTCATCACCGGACCTTACAACCGCCTGAATAGCGACGAAGAGTGACTCCGTCGCGCCCGAAGTGACCGTAATGTCGTTGTCCGGATCCACGTCTACCTGGTACAACTGTTTGAGTTTATTTGCGACCTGTTCCTTGAGGTAAGGGACACCCGACATGGGGGGATATTGATTGTATCCGCCACGCAAGTATTTATCGCACAATGCCAGCAACTCCTCCGGAGGATCAAAGTCCGGAAATCCCTGGGAGAGGTTAATGGCACCATGATCGTTTGCCATCTGCGACATAAGCGTAAATATGGTGGTCCCAACCGTGGGTAATTTACTGTTTATAGTCATTATGAAACAATATGTTATAGAAGGTTTATGATGTAAGTTCTAACAGCCAGTCCCGGGATTTCAGATAGTTGTCGTAAAGATCACTTTCAGGGCTACCTGGCTCGGGCTTCCAGTTGTACTTCCAGATCGCCTTTGGCGGCATGGATGCGAGGACTGATTCGATGCGTCGTCCGGATTGGATACCGTATTTAGTACCACGGTCGATGGCCAGATTGAATTCCGCATAACGTCCTCGACGGTACAACTGAAATTCCTTCTCGCGCTCGCCATAAGCAATGTCCTTACGTTTCTCCAGAATCGGCTGGTAGGCAGGCAGGATGCTATCGCCAATGCTTTGCACCAGCCTTAGACTTTTTGCGAAGCCGCCTTCAGTCCAGTCATCAAAAAACAAGCCACCAATGCCCCTGGGCTCCTGTCG
>JAPUGI010000220.1 GCA_027292925.1 Gammaproteobacteria bacterium | reverse complement strand
TAAGCGAAAACGGCGAAGAGCATATCACCGGCCTATATCTACCCGGGGAACTATTCGGGATAGATGGGATTCTTGCTGGCCAGCACAAATACTCCGCAGTGGCGCTGGACACCAGTGCTGTCAGCGAAATCAACTATCGCAGCCTGGAACTGAGATTTCGAACGCATCCTGATATTCAGAGATGGATCATGGAGATTCTGTGTTCAGAAATCTACGAACGACAACTGTTATCACGGCGCCAAAACTCAGCTGAGGAACGGCTGGCGACATTCTTGACCAATATTTCCGATCGCTTGAAACTGCGCGGATTGTCTCCGACAGATTTTAGCCTTCCCATGTCGCGCCGTGATATCGCGGGCTATGTGGGTGTTGCCGGAGAAACCATGAGCCGCCTGTTTGCACGTTTTCAAAACAGAGGATTATTGTCAGTCACCGGTCGATCCATATCAATTAGTGACTTACCCACACTACAGGGTATGTCGGTGACTACTCACTGAAGCCTGGAACTAGACGAGCCACGGGCGCTCGATAAGAGTACTGCATCATGAAATTTGGCAAGATGAAACCCCATCGTCGAAACCGGTTATTGCTGGTGTTGTTCCTGGTTGTCACATCAGGTTCCGCTGTTGGTCTCGCCTTGAAGGCTTTAAATAAAAATATCAACCTGTTTTATTCACCGCAACAGATAGTCGATGGTCAAGCACCAGTTGGACCGCTCATTCGTGCGGGTGGGATGGTCGTTGAAGGAAGTGTTCAACGCTCCAGAGAGGATCTCAAGGTGAGTTTCGTGATCAGTGACCTGCAGGCAGCGGCAGTTGTGGTACAGTTTGAGGGCATCCTGCCGGACCTGTTCCGTGAAGGGCAAGGGGTGATTGCACTTGGAACTTTGAATACACAAGGCGTGTTTGTCGCCAATGAAGTTCTGGCAAAACATGATGAAAACTATATGCCGCCGGAAGTGGCTGATACGCACAAAAAAGCCCACAAGGAGCGTACCGGCGAATGATTGCGGAACTCGGTCATTTTAGTCTGATCCCGGCGCTTGGCCTCAGCGTCTGCCTCACTGTCCTTCCTGCGACTGGCGTTTACTTGCGGCAAGCCAACCTGATGCGACTAACCGGATCTCTTAGCGCAGGATTGTTCGTGTTTGTCCTGTTTAGCATTGCCTGTCTCGGCAATGCATTTTTAACTGATGATTTTTCTGTCGCCTATGTGGCCAGGAATTCCAATTCAGCACTACCCGTCCAGTACAAGATTTCAGCCATCTGGGGAGCACATGAGGGTTCTTTCCTGTTGTGGTCGCTGGTGATGGCAGGATGGACTCTGGCTGTTAGCCAATTCAGCAACGGTTTGACCCTGGATATGCGAGCCCGGGTACTGTCGGTAATGGGAGCCTTAAGTGTTGGTTTTATTCTCTTTATCTTACTGACATCAAATCCTTTTGATCGAATTTTACCGGTCTATCCTGCGGAAGGGTCAGACCTTAATCCCGTGCTGCAGGATTTCGGCCTGATTGTGCATCCGCCTATGCTTTATATGGGATATGTTGGTTTCGCGGTTCCCTTCGCCTTTGCCATCGCCACCCTGACCAGCGGCAAACTGGATTCTGCCTGGGCCAGGTGGTCGAGGCCCTGGACGAATCTCGCCTGGTCGTTTCTCACTGTCGGCATCACGCTGGGCAGTTGGTGGGCTTATTATGAATTAGGCTGGGGAGGCTGGTGGTTCTGGGATGCGGTCGAAAACGCATCTTTTATGCCGTGGCTGGTAGGCACCGCCCTGGTTCACTCGTTGGCCGCGACCGAAAAGCGAGGAGTGTTCAAGAGTTGGACGGTATTGCTGGCAATTTTCGCATTTTCTTTCAGTTTATTGGGTGCATTCCTGGTTCGTTCCGGGGTTCTAACTTCAGTTCATGCGTTCGCCGTGGATCCCGAGAGGGGTTTGTTCATTCTGGCTTTCCTGACTCTGGTCATTGGCGGTTCGCTTACCCTGTATGCGATAAAGGCGACCGGGATCAAAAGTGATGCTGGATTCGAATGGACTGGCCGGGAAACCCTGTTGCTGGTCAACAACATTCTGCTGATAGTTGCTGCCGGTGCAGTATTGCTAGGCACGATCTACCCGCTTATTTATGAAGCTTTGACTGATGGCAAGAAAATCTCGGTAGGCCCGCCTTACTTTAATACGGTGTTTGTGCCTGTTGTTATGTTGTTATTTTTGGTCATGGCGGTGGCACCGGCTTCCCGATGGCGCAGCACACCGGTTGAAAAATTTTTTAAGGAGCAATTGCTGCCTGGGGGCGGGAGTTTTGCAGTAGTTGCAATATTGGTATTTTTCCTTGCCGCCAGGTTTGAACCAGTGGTCGTGCTGGTGGTAGGAGTTGCTGCCTGGATCGTGGTCAACCTTATCCGTGATTTGATAGGTAAGGTTCGCCACAAGAGCAACAAGATTGTGGCCCTGTTTCGTCAACCTGTTTCCTACTACGGCATGTTGCTGGGACACCTGGGTATCGCCATTTCCATCACTGGCGTTTGTCTCACTGTCTACTTCAGCGAAGAAAAAGACGTCCGCATGGCGCCCGGTGATGTTGTAGAACTATCCGGCTATGAGGTGAAATTCAAGGGTGTGAAAAAGGTCAGGGGTCCTAATTATTTAGCCGACCGGGGGGAAATCGAGATTACTCGCGCCCGGCAACCAGTTGTGATCTTGTTCCCCGAGAAACGTTTCTACCAGGCAGCACAGAACATGATGACAGAAGCAGATATTGACCCGGGTTTGTTTCGGGATTTGTATGTTGCCCTGGGAGACCCGATTGATGACACTGCCTGGGCGGTTCGTGTTCAGTACAAACCATTTGTTCGCTGGGTATGGTTTGGCGGCTTATTTATTGGTTTAGGCGGGATCGTCACCCTCATTGATCGAAGATATCGAGCCGTCAGGATGCGAACGAGCGCGGCTGTGGAAACAGTAGGGGCAATGCCATGACTGTTAATAAAAGCCTCCTGATTCCCCTGGCCGTATTTGTAATGTTGGTAACCGTCCTGGCTTTCGGCTTTCGCCTGGATGATCCGCACTATCTGCCTTCCGAACTTATCGCCAAGCCGTTCCCGGAATTCAAACTCCGGGATCTGCATGATCCGGACCGCATACTTACCGTTGATGACATCAAGGGGAGTGTGTCACTGGTGAATGTTTGGGCGACCTGGTGCCCCAACTGTGTGCTGGAGCACCCGGAATTAATGCGCATTAGCCGTGAAGAGGATCTTCCGTTATATGGTGTCAACTATAACGATGAGTCGCCCAAGGCGATTGGCTGGCTAGAGCGCTATGAAAATCCGTTTCAATTCAATATTGTAGACAACAAGGGAATCCTGGCAATTGATCTTGGTGTTTATGGTGCACCTGAAACTTTTGTCGTGGACAAGCACGGTGTGATCCAATATCGCCATGTTGGCCCGGTATCCAGGGAGATTTGGAACCACGAAATCCTTCCTGTTATTGAATTGCTGCGAAACCAGGCAGGCGAAGGCTAGTGGCTCGGATTGCACTTCTACTTTTGGCGGTGTTTTTGGTGGAATGTTGCCACCAGGCTTATGCAGCTATTGATGCTTACCCCTTTCCTGATGATGAACTGCGCCTGCGGCACAATGCGTTGATTGATGAATTGCGCTGCCCCCAGTGCCTGAATACGAATCTTGCCGGATCTGATTCCATGATCGCCAAGGATTTACGGCGAGAAGTTCACCGCCTGTTGCTGGAAGGAAAGACGAATGAGGAGATTCTGGATTTCATGCACCAGCGATATGGGGACTTTATTCTCTACAAGCCACGGTTGCAGCCTGGAACTCTCGTTCTGTGGTTTGGCCCCCTTTTCCTGCTGTTAGTTGCATCTGTGGTGTTGTTCAGGCTCGTGATGTCAAGGAAAGCTGAAGTGACAAATTTATCGGCAGAAGATTCCAGGCGGTTGGAAGAGTTAGTCGGAAGAAAATGACGACATGGTTCTGGATTGTAGCTGTTTTGCTTGGGGTGACCGCAACAGGTTTCGTGTTGTTACCACTTTACTTGAAACCTTTATTCGTAAAAAAAAGTCGGAAAGATAATGAACGTGATCTCGTCAATGTCGGTTTATATGAAGAGCGCCTGGCAGACCTGAATGTTCAGTTAAGCGATGGTGGGATTGCTGCTGATGAGTTTGCACGGATGCTTAACGAACTGCAACGAAACCTGCTTGATGATACTCGTGATGAAACTCCTTATGAAACTTCTCATGTAGATCAAACTGTTTCAGCTGAAGCTGCCCGGCTGCCATTGGTTCTTGCTTTACTGGTACCGCTGTTCGCCATTCTTGCCTATGCCGACTTCGGCCTTTCCTGGGGTGCGATAGCAGATGTGGAAATTGCCGATGAGATCAGGTCCGCCGATCCCCATGACGCATCGACTAAGCGTCGCACTCTTGAAAAATTGGCAAAGCGCCTTGAACAACAGACTGGCAATCACGAGGGTCGATTCATGCTTGGTCAGTCTTACCTGAACCTGTCGGAGTATGAGAAGGCTGCGGAGATTTTTGGCGGTTTATTTGAGAAGTTTGGCGGCGATGCTTCCCTCGCCTCCTATTATGCTGAATCACTATTCCTGGCAGATGCCAGGAAAATTACGCCGCGGGTGGAAGCGGCGATTCAAAAGGCTCTCGCCCTTAATCCACATGAACTCAAGATGCTTGAAATAAAAGGCATGGATGCGTTTCAGCGAGGAGACCTACCAGTGTCGTTGAAGTATTTTTCGATGGCATTACCCGCCGCTGAGGGACAACGGGCTGAATTGATCCGTGGGGTTATTGCGAGAATTGAAAATCAGCAGCAACAAACGGGGCAACCTGTCGGGAAAACCAAAGGCGAGGCAGCACTGCCGGATACCGGGAGATCCCTGCAGGTACTGGTGGAACTTAGCGATTCTGTCACAGTAGGCGCCGATTCCACCGTGTTTGTCTTCGTAAAAGCAGTTAAGGGTCCACCTATGCCACTGGCGGTGCAACGAATGAAGGCGAGTGTGTTGCCTGCGCTTATAAAACTGGATGAATCGATGGCAATGATGCCGGGAATGGGACTCGCCAACTTTGACGAGGTGCAGGTTGTCGCGCGGATATCAAGTTCCGGAATCGCCAATGCAAGTCCTGATGATTACGAGGCGAGGTCAGGAAATATCGATCTTACCCTTGCAACCTCCGTCATCAAAATAACCATCAGAAAAAGAATCAAAGACCAGTAACTTTCAACAAAATAGTGAATGATTAATGACGCGACTTAGTCCACATGTTAGAATTTTGTTATGAGTGACTGTTGCAAAGCAGATGAGCTAGCGAAACTTCGCGATAGCCAGTCCGCCACATTGAAACTAGTCCTGGCAATCAATTTGGCCATGTTTGTAGCCGAGTTCTCTGCCGGGATTATTGCGTCTTCCACCTCCTTACTGGCGGACTCTCTCGATATGCTTGGCGATGCGCTGGTGTACGGGTTCAGCTTATTTGTGGTGGCGAAAGACAATACCTGGAAAGCATTCTCTGCTTTCGGAAAAAGCGGCATCATGGCGGGCTTCGCGGCTTTCGTGATGTTCGAGGCCCTATGGAAGTTCATCCATCCTGTGACGCCATCCTATGAAATAATAGGGGTTATGGGACTGGTTGCGCTGGCTGCAAACAGTGTCTGCCTCTACACCCTGACCAGGCACAGGGCCGAAGACGTGAATATGCGATCGGTCTGGTTGTGTTCTCGTAACGATATTATTGCCAATATTTCGGTGCTGGTAGCGGCCACTGGTGTCTACCTGACAAATTCCTACTGGCCGGATCTCATCATCGGAGTGGCCATCGCAGGATTGTTTCTGCGCACGGCCTGGACCGTGTATCTCGACGCACTGGAGTCTCTGAAACCCGAGGCAATATAATAGTGACAACGCAACGGGATTAGACATCAGTCGGCCGCTGAAACCTTTGCGTGAGGGGAAGGAATAAAACAAGCGCCGCTGGTTTCTCCTGACGACTGACGTTCTACGATTTGCGGTAATGCGAAAAAGTTGGGGCTGACACCGTTGGGGCGAAGACGTGTCTGACGGAACTCCTTCTCCAGTTCCGCGATGATGTCTTTGTCCATATTGTTCATGATCGTCACCAGGTCTGTCCCAGATACGTCCAGGCGAGGTTGATGAGCAGCACTGGTGACGTCCATGGCGAAGTCAACAAGAAAAGACACCAACTGAAAAACCGCAGGGAAAATCTTCCGCCCTCCACATGCGCCTGTCGCAAAGACAGCGCCGTTATCCTTGATGCCAATTACCGGGCACATGTTAGATAGCGGATGTCGACCTCCGACAACCGAATTAGCACCCCCCGGTCGAGGATCGAACCACATCATGCCGTTGTTCATTAATATCCCGGTCTGGGGCAACATTATTCTTGAACCGAAGCCGGACATAATTGTTTGAGTTAGAGAAACGACATTCCCTTCCTTATCGCTTACACAAATATGGGTTGTATTTGTGGGTGTTTGTAGACCTTCCCCCAGGTTTTCCAGTCGAAAATCATAGGCGGAAAGTAGTGCATGGGCGTACGCCTTGTAAGTTTCACTGTCCGGTTGTCTCCCGGTTGTAAGACTTGAACCCAGTTCATTCAATGCCTGTACGATACTTGGCCCTGCAGTAAGATTTCCTGCAACATAAATATCGGCATCCCGGTAACGTGTATTTAGAGGCTCAACGATGAAAGCCTCGTACTCGTTGAGGTCCCGTAAGGAGATTCGTGAGCCTGCCTCCTTTAAGTCGTTGGCAATTTGTTCTCCCAGTTCACCCTGGTAATAACTCTCCGGACCTTCGGTTTGCAACCTGCGATAAGTTTCCCCTAGCCTGCCCAGAGGGATGGAGTTAATCCCGCCTTCAAGGTCCAAAACCGGAGGAAATCCGTCACTAAAATAGGTTTTGCGCGTTTCTTCGTAAACGGATAGTCCACGCATAAAGTTGTTAATCTTGGATGCGCTATACCAATCTATTGGTAGTCCCCATTCTGCATGCTGGCACGCAGGTTCGATCACGTCTTTCCAATCCATCGTGCCAAAACTCGCCAGGGCTAGGGATATACCTTTGATGTACCCCGGCACCGCAACAGACAGCGGTCCATGGATATTGACGTCACCCACGACTTTGGGCCAGTTGAATGAATCGGATGAACCAGTGCCTTCCGGGGAGAGTGGGTAGTCTTCGGGAACAGCATCGAACGGTGCCCTCATCCCAAACTCGACAATCTTGACGGTTTTTTCTTTTGCGAGATAAATGGTCATGTAACCGCCACCACCAGGACCACTCATCCAGGGCTCGACAGTGCCTAGTGTTAATCCGGTCGCGATGGCTGCATCAACAGCATTGCCACCAGACTTGAGAACTGTCGCACCGACGTCAGAAGCAAGATGATGCTGGCTGGCCACTAAACCGTTAATGCTATGCACCGCTGGTTTACTAATTTTCCAATGTTCGGTAACTGACGATTGCATGCAGGCTTCCGGCAGGTATGTACAGTTCAAACTACGTGAACAGACAAAATAATTCAAATCGGATGCTGTTGTCAGTGATACTCCGAATACGGTAAGGTCAGCGTCCGTTTAGTAAATAATAAGGATTAACAATGAGTACAGACGGCGATTGGAAAGTCACCATCAATTCCCCGATGGGTGCACAAGAAGCAACATTGACACTTAAAACTGATGGAGACTCACTGTCAGGTTCATTAGCCGGTCAGCAGGGAACTCAAGATTTCGAAGGCGGTACCGTAGACGGGGATAACCTCACCTGGGTAGTCGATATGACCCAACCCATGCCCATGAAACTGGAGTGTTCCGGAACAGTGGATGGGGACAATATTAGCGGCACAATCAAACTTGGCGCCTTCGGTGAAGCATCATTTTCGGGTAGCCGCGCCT
This sequence comes from Gammaproteobacteria bacterium, assembly GCA_027292925.1. GTDB lineage: Bacteria > Pseudomonadota > Gammaproteobacteria > Pseudomonadales > Azotimanducaceae. The sequence continues at coordinate 6,851 of JAPUGI010000220.1, read as the reverse complement.
GACCCGTCCAGGGTCAAGCCGGAATTATCACCGGCAATTCTCGAATCCCATGAATAAAGCTGGAACGGAGATATTTTGGATCTCCTACCAGCTCTATTTTCGGAAAGCGCTTCATGATTTCTTCCCAAATGATATTCAATTGCATTTCTGCCAACCGGTTACCCACGCAGCGATGAATACCAAAACCAGTGTCATTTCCGCCAACTATCAACAACAGAATGTTCCCGAGATATTCGTTGGGCGGCATATCCTTGGTAGATTCGCCATGAACCAGCATGGATATCAGGTCTTCACCCGGTTCATTGCGCTCTACCCGTTCCTTCCAAACTGCATCGAAATATTCCCAACACTTCCACAATTCCGCGAATCCCTCTTCCACAGATTCAAAAAATTCGGGGTCTCCCAGATTTTGCACCGTGTCAGACCAGTAAACCAGTTTGTGGCGATCCTCCTGGGGAACATCGAACAGCGTGGCTAACATTTGCCCGGTAAGCTCAATTGAAACTTCTTTCACCCAATTAAATTCCTCGTTCCTCGGCAGGTTATCGAGAATATTCACGGCGCGTTCCCGAATGAGGTGATGCAGTGTCTGCAGATGATTGGGTGTAAACATAGGCGCAATAACTTTGCGTTGGTCATCATGCTTGGGTGGGTCTTCCTGAATAAACATTGGTAACGCAAAATTAGGATCAGGGTCAGGATCAGCGATTCCACCAAGACTGATCCCACCCCTACGTGAATCCGAGGAGAACACCTTGTGGTTGGTGTCCACATGCATAATGTCTTCGTATTTCGTTATCGACCAATAAGGGCCAAACATCGTTTCTTCGTGATAGTGCACCGGGTCTTCTTTCCTGAGTCGTTCGTAGTAGGGCATCATGGTGTCTGCTTCAAACAGGTCAGGGTGAGACGGGTCCAGCTGGTCAAGGGGGATGGACTGAGGGTCCCGGTTAACATCAATGTCCCACTCCGCCAGGAGTTCTTTGTTGGAAAGTTTAAATCTTTCAGTACTGTTTATGGGGTCTCTGGTAGATTCAGACATGACGGTCGAAGCCTTCGATAGATGTACGACGGGTAATTGTGCAATTCTCAGAGTTTTGCGTCCAGTGTTCATAAACAGGATGAATATGCCATGAATGCTCAATAGCGCGGTAATTTCTTCTTATCTTGAGTTTTTCACGGTGAAATCATAGAATATGCGCCGGTATTAATACCACACAAAATGCATCACGAAAACGGACCTAGAGTAAACACTCTTTCCCGACCTTCCCCAGGTGACCGTTTCCAGTGAGACGATAAGAATGAATTCGGTGTATTTAATTGGATCCTGATTTGGGTTTCGGCCTGTGTGTCGTCTTATTTTGGAGAAGTTGTGAGTAACAAGAACTTAATTGCGTTGGTTTTTGCCATAGGTATGGTCATTTGGCTGTTCTCGGGGACCCTTGCCTCGAATAAACTGACGGCGGATGAAAACACAGTTCACGTGGCAGATTCCAGCGAAATACCGTTGGTACGTGGCATGAAAAGTACCGCTGCCAGGCGTCAAATCTATCTGGACGTTCGAGGACAAACTCGAGCCAACCGTTTGGTGCAGGTGAAATCTGAAATAACCGGGATAGTGGAACAGGTACCGGGCGAGAAGGGTAAAAGGGTCAAGGCAGGCGATTTGCTCTGCCAGGTTGCAATTGATAGCCGTCGCAGTGATCTGACCGAAGCAATTGCTAACCTGAAGAGTGCACAGCTGGAGTATGACGGTGTACAGGATCTTAATCAGCGTGGCTTGCAATCCGAAATCATATTGGCAAAAGCAAAAGCAACGCTTGAAAAAAGCAGGTCGCGTGCCAAGCGAGCCGAGCTTGCGCTGCAGAAAACGAGGATTGTCGCTCCATTCGACGGTATTGTTGAAACCCAGCCGGTGGAAGTTGGCCACCTGCTGACCACTGGAGCCATCTGCGTTACTTTGATTGAGATTGATCCCATTCTTGTATCAGGCCAGGTCGCTGAAAGAAATATCGGCGATATCCATCTCGGTGATGAGGTTCACGTGGAATTAATCACCGGTAAAAATTATGTGGGATTAGTTACGTTCAGTGGCAGATCTCCCGATGCGACTACCAGGACCTTTCCCATAGAAGTCACCATTGAGAACCCGGGAGACTCTATTCGTGCGGGTCTCACGTCTACTATGCGTGTACCCGTGGGTGTTGAAATAGCTCACCTTATTTCACCGGCGTCGCTGGTTTTGGACGATGAGGGAATAGTGGGCGTTCGAATTGTTGATGATGAAAATATAGTTCGATTCAAGCCAGTACAGGTAGTCAGCGAAAGTGCCGATGGCGTCTGGGTGACGGGGCTGCCCAATCAGATTAACCTGATAACCGTAGGGCAGGAAGAAGTATTCGAGGGACAGGTAGTCAAGATCGATTTTACTCCCCTCACTGCACTTGTTGGCAGCTAGAGTTCCCCGGGGGTTTCGATGTCCGTGATAAGTTCGTTTCTAGGTACTGCAGTGGATCGATCGAGGACGGTCCTCTTTTTACTTGCGGCGATAATGTGCACCGGCATTGTCTCCTACGTCACTATTCCCATCGAGTCGCAACCGGATGTCGCAGTCCCGGTTATCGTTATTACTATCCCCCATGAAGGGATTTCACCGGAAGATTCTGAGCGGTTACTGGTTCGTCCCATGGAGCTCGAACTAAAAACGATCGAAGGTGTAGACGAACTGAATGCCTATGCCGGTGAAGGTTCGGCCACGCTTGTAGTTCGGTTTGACTCCAGTTTTGACCCCGACCAGGCCATTGTTGATGTGCGCGAGGCGGTTGACAAGGCTCAGGTAAAAATTCCCGCTTCTGCGAAAGAACCGATTATCAACGAGATATCCGCGGCTGACTTCCCGGTTATCACCATTAGTCTTGGCGGAGACAGGGTCCCGGACCGTGTGTTGTACCGGTTGGCTCGTGAGCTTAAAGATGAAATTGAAAGAATCGAAGATGTTCTGGAAGCGAATATCCGGGGCAATCGTGAAGAGGTGTTGGAAGCAGTTATTAACCCGGCGCAACTCGAAGCCTATGGCATCACCAGTGATGAATTGTTGGCGGCTGTTGCCAGGAACAATCGCCTGATTGCTGCAGGGTCCGTGGATACCGGGCGTGGTAGTTTTTCAGTCAAGATTCCCAGCCTAATCGAAACTGCGAAGGATGTCCTGTCGATCCCGCTAAAGGCGACGAGCGAGGGTGTTGTCACTCTGCAGGATGTTGTGACCCTGAAACGGACCTTCAAGGATCCCAAAAACCATACCCGTGCCAACGGCAAACCTGCGGTGGCCATCGAGGTATCCAAGCGAGTAGGAACCAGCATCGTTGATGTAGCCGCCAGCATCAAGGCAGTGGTAGAAGATGCGCGTAAAGGCTTCCCGAAAAATGTGGAAGTCGGCTATATAGCAGACCAGGCGCCAGATACCATTGAACAGATCGACACATTGCAAGGCAATATTTCGACAGCCATGTTCCTGGTGCTAACCGTCGTTGTTGCAGCGGTGGGTCTTCGTTCTGGCATTCTGGTTGCCTTTGGTATCCCGTTTTCCTTCCTGTTTGCGTTCATAGTCATCAATGCCCTCGGCTATAGCTATAACTTCATGATCATGTTTGGCATGTTGCTGGGTCTGGGCATGCTGATCGACGGCGCCATCGTCGTGGTCGAGCTGGCTGAAAGGAAGCTGAGTGAAGGCGAGATGCCAAGGACCGCCTACATATATGCCATCGAACGGATGTTCTGGCCGATAGTTGCATCAGTTGCGACAACGTTAGCCGCTTTCCTGCCGTTAATGTTCTGGCCAGGCGTCACGGGTCAGTTTATGCGTTACCTGCCGGTCACCGTGTTTGCTGTGTTAGTGGGCTCTTTGCTGTATGCCCTGCTATTCGCACCGGTACTGGGCGTGCTGATTTCCCGGCAGCGTCCAAAAGATGAAGGCAGCAATTCCCACCTGGTTGACCAGGGCCGTTTTGATGAGCTGCGAGGAGCTGTTGCCTACTATGCGAAGGTTCTGCAGTTTACGACCAGTCACCCCTTCGTCGTGATTACGATCACTCTGGTTTGCCTCTATGGCATTGTCAAATGGTATGGGGTGGCCGGACACGGAACGCAGTTTTTTGTTGACGTGGATCCCAACTTCACCGGTGTCAACGTCAGCGCAAAGGGAAATTTCTCATCCGAGGAATTGCGCGACATAGTGACGGATGTGGAAAAACGGGTTACCGGTCAGGGATATATCGGTAGTATCTATACGCGAAGTGGTGCTGGAGGGATGAGTTTTAACCGTGGGGGAAGGACCGCGGACCAGATTGGCAGTATGTTTATAGAGATGAGCGACAGGCGTACACGGGACGTTAACGGCTGGGAAGTGGAAGAGGCCTATCGTAAGGCGATAAGCAACGTGCCGGGTGTCCGGGCGGAGATAATGAAGATGGAACATGGCCCACCCGTGGGCAAGGAAATCCAGCTGCAATTGCAAGGTGATGATCTGGACATCTTGGCCAGGGAAACCAATCGATTAAAAAATCACCTTGAATCTATGGAAGGATTGATAGCAGTGGATGACACGGCGCCGGTCCCGGGTATTGAGTGGGAGGTGATTGTAGATCGACCGAAAGCTGCCATGCTAGGTGCGGACGTCACCAGTGTTGGGGCAGCCATTCAGTTAATCACCAACGGCATTCTGGTGGGGCGTTACAGGCCAGATGATGTCGATGATGAAGTCGACATCCGTGTCCGCTATCCGGAAGAATACCGTGGCATTACGCAATTGGATCAGTTACGAGTTTCAACCAGGCAAGGGCAGGTTCCCATCAGCAGCTTCGTTGAACGCATAGCCAAACCCAAGGTCAGTTCCATCTTCCGCCAGAATGGAACGCGCATCATGTATGTCCGCGCCGGAACGCTTCCTGGTGTACTTGCGGATGACAAGGTCACTGAAATTAAAGAGTGGCTGCAAAGCGCTGATATAGACCCGTCAATCAAGGTGGTCTTCCGTGGCGCTAATGAGGAACAGGAGAAGACTAACGAATTTATTGGTTTTGCCTTTGCGCTGGCTTTGATGTTGATGGGTATTTTACTGGTAACTCAGTTCAACAGCTTTTACCAGGCAGCGTTGATTCTTTCTGCCGTTATTATGTCGACGGTTGGTGTACTGCTGGGATTGATTATTACAGGTTATCCTTTTAGCGCCATTATGACCGGGGTAGGTATTGTTGCTCTTGCCGGGATTATCGTGAACAACAATATTGTGCTGATCGACACATATAACTACCTGGTTCGTGAAAATCCCAGCTGGTCCATTGAGCGGGTGATCATACAAACCGGTTGTCTACGCTTGCGGCCCGTATTCCTGACGACCTTTACTACTGGTTTCGGACTGCTTCCAATGGCAATCGGTGTATCCATCGACCTGATCGGCCGTGAGGTTGAAGTCGGTGGTCCCGTGGCATCCTTCTGGGTTCAATTGGCTTCCGCCATTGTCTCCGGTCTGACTTTCGCCACCTTGTTAACACTGATCGTGACTCCTGCCATGCTAATGGCGCCGCACGCATTTCGAACCCTGCAGGATAATTTCAGGAACAGGCGAGAGCTTGCTACGCTGCCAGGTTAACGGTTACACGATCCTATATCTTTTTTTCAGTCCGAACGTGGGCGGCGAATTGTAGTTAACCTTGAAACCGGTGGCGTTTAATGCAAGTGGACGATACAGCCCATTTGGTTCACGTGCCTGCGAAGGGTGGGGAATTGGTCCCTTAATCCTTTTCACCACTGATTGATGCAGATGAGAATTTTTGGGTACCGTTCTCTTTCTTTTAACGTAAAGATTCTCTGCTGTTCCCCGTAGTGAATCGTGCATGTAGCCGGTCGGTTTGCCTCGTCCGAATTCACTCCGACTAAATTTGAGCACGCGCGAAAATTTGTCTGCCATCCACTTCAAGCTGATGTTGGATAACTCCTTGGCGTACGGATCTTTATTTTTTAGCTTGTAACCTCCGCCCACATCAGAGTGCATGCCGGGAAACCAGACTTCCTCGATGGTACCAGTGTTGTTTGGTGCCCTTGAAAACAACAGGGGGGCAAATTCACGGCGCTCGTCGTCCACGGAAAGGGCGTGGTAGGCGTGTGCTATGTTTTTCGGTAACGTCATCTGGTGATAGTAGTGCTCACCGAACGCGCTCTGGTCATGGTTCCTGTTTGGCAACCCTAGTGCGCCGACGGTTTCCCACACGCCCAGCCCAAAAATATGGCATTCCCGTATTTGCTGGCGTTGTTCCAGTTCGCGCAAGGCAGCCTTAAAACCGGGCGTCTTTCCGGAGCGGTAAACATCGTAGGCCATCCGGGCGTATTTTTGTTGTACGGTAAGTACTTGTTTTTTGTGATGGCGAGGACCATGAGCGCCCAACTTCCTGCTGTTTTTTTCAACCAGGCCCACCAGGGACACGAAGCTGGCAAGACTTCTAACAGTGTAGGCACCACGACTGAAGCCGAAGAGGAATAGACGGTCTCCGGGTTCATGCTGGGATACGATAAAGTCATAGCACTGCTTGATGTTGGTGGCGAGGCCAGCGCCAAAAGCTTTACCCAGAATATCTCCACCAAATGAGCCGACCCCGGGATCATAAAAACATCTATTTTCCGGATGGTCTTTCAGCGCTCGATAGAACTGATAAACATTGGTATTGGTCTTTTTTGTATGACTGGCCCCGTCAGAAAAGACAATGACGTTTTTGCTCATTTCGGTTTCCTTTGGAGAGACTAGGTTACACTCTATTTTTTATTTCGAGTAGAAGGGGCTCTCTAGATGAAAATTGGCA
>JAPUGI010000022.1 GCA_027292925.1 Gammaproteobacteria bacterium | reverse complement strand
TAGACGCAGACGCGGTTAGCGGCCAGATCCACTACCGATAACAGCAAACAACACAGGAGAAACAATCATGGGTGTATTCAATCGATTCTCGGACATCATCAACTCCAATATCAATTCAATTCTCGACCAGGCAGAAGATCCCAGGAAGATGGTGAGGCTCATTACTCAGGAAACGCAGGAAACGCTGGTCGAAGTGCGTTCAGTTTCAGCCCGGTATATTGCCGACAGAAAACAGCTTCGCGAACAAATCCAGTCTTCAAGGAGAGAATCGAGGGGCTGGCAGGGAAAAGCCGAGCTCGCTGTCGTGAAAGGCAGGGATGACCTGGCGAAGTTGGCGTTGAAAGAAAAGACCCTTCATGATGAAGCGGTAATTACCATGGAGGCGGATCTAAGTCGCATCGATGATGCAATCTCCAAACTGAAGCATGATGCTGACAAGCTTGAAGGCCAATTAAAGCTGGCGCTCGCACGGCAAAAAGCGTTGATACTCCGGGGCCAGACTGCGAAGTCCAGACTAAAAGTCAAACGGCAGCTGCACGACACCAATTGTGACGAAGCACTATCCCGTTTCGAAGAATACGAACGTAAGCTCGACAACGTGGAAGGCGTCATCGAATCCTATGACCTTGGCAGTCGAACCCTCGCCCAGGAGATCGATAACCTGCAGGACGATGAGCATTTAAATAGAGAGTTGCAGGCGCTGAAGTCAAGAATCAAAAACACCGGCACGGTTCAAGCCGTCGCCACTGCATAGCGCGGGACCATGATGAAAGACAAACATTACTTTGATGAATTTGACGACCGGGAGTTATCACTCGACTCTGTGAACAAAAAACTGGGCGGCGTTTGTTCCGGTATCGCCCGTTACCTGGATATCCCCTCATTTGTTGTCCGGGTGGGTGCGATAATCGGCCTTTGCGTGCTACCCCAGGCGACCTTAATCGCCTATGGACTGGCCTACATTATTTTGGATGCACGGCCCTAAAGGGGGAACACCTTCCGGCCACCCATCCAGGTCTGCAGCACCCTGATCTGGCTGATTTCGGTTACAGGCACTTCCCTCGGGTCCTTATCAAGGATAACGAAATCCGCAAATTTACCGGCTTCGAGACTGCCGATTTCATGGTCTGAGTGACATTGCCAGGCGGCGTCCCGGGTCATCGCACGAATTGCGGATTCAACTGAAATACATTCATCCGGCGCCAACTGGCTATCAGGTTCTTTCCACATGATGCGGCTGACCGCATTCTCAATGCAGCGAAGTGGCCCCATGTCCGTTACCGGTTCATCGGAATGCAGGGTCCACCTGATGCCCTTGCGTTCACATGAGGCTGTCCTGTCGAGGAGCGCGGCTTTCGCTTCACCGAATATTTTGTCTCGCATGACCTGGCCCCAATAGTAGACATGGCCGATCAGGAAACTGGGAGACAGGCCCATTTTGCTGATTCGTTCTATCTGCTCATCGTGCAAAATGGAACAGTGTTCAATGCGGCACGGTGTGTTTGTCAGCAGGCCGGCATCGAATGCAGCCTCAAAGGCATCGAGGGTATTGTCTATCGCCTGGTCACCATTGGCGTGTATAACGATGGGCCAGCCTTTCCCCGCGCGATCAAGGACCATCTCCGTAAGTTGTGACGCTTCCACATAGGCGATACCTTTGTCGTCACTGTGCAGATAGGGTTCTCTTTGTAATCCGGAATAGCCCTGGTTCGACCCGTCGGAAACGATTTTCCAGCCGGTGGCACGAATCACTTCATCACCGTCTCCGTAGGCGACTCCAGTCTTGTCAAACCCGTCCTGCAATGCATAGCTCAATGAATAGCGTAACCTCGCAGTCATGCTGCCGGACTCAGCAAGTGCGCGGTAGATATCCAGTTCCTTTACACCCTGGACCAGGCCCGTGCCCTGATCACAAAAGGTAGTAATCCCGACTGCATTCGCCTTTGTGCAGACATCAAGGCACCCTTCTGCGAGGTCATAAGTTCTCTGATCGGTATTGTGCATCATCACACTACCGATGGCCTTACCACCTTTGAGTACACCATTGGGCTCGCCATCATCATCCCTGCCATAGGGTGAAGACGGATCATCCGGGGTGTCTTTTGAGACACCGGCAATCTCCAGCGCCTTGCTGTTGCAATAGCCAAAATGCAGCGACGCGTTGTAAACAAATACGGCATTGGTAGTCGAAACCGTATCCAACTGGTCTCTGGTTAATTCTTCGCCTCCCTCCTGCAGAGACGGATCGAATTGTCGCCCCATAATCCATTCGTTGGGCGCTGCGTTCTCTGCCAGCGACCTCAATCTCGAAAGGGCGCCTTCAACTGTCGGATATCGAAACGGCCCAATATCCTCGTAGCGACCGATGGCGGCAATCGGGAAGAAATGCATGTGAGGTTCAATGAATCCAGGCAGGACTATTTTCCCCTGGCAATCAATTATTTCGGCATCATCATCGGCTGCCGCCTTGACTGACGCATCATCGCCTACCGCGACAATTTTTCCATCCTTTATGGCCAGGGCACTGGCTTCAGAAAATGATTCGTCCACGGTCAGTACTTTCGCATTTATCAGGATGGCGTTCCTTACTGCCTGTCCTGTGCAACGATTTTTTTTTCGCCAGAAAGCAGGGTCAGTCAGCTCTTCGTCCGGCACGCTCATAGTCTGCGCCAACTCGGCAAATACAGGTGAGCAACAGGCACACGGACTGACTTCATGCTGATGCACTAACAAGGCCGTGGATGGATCTCCGGTGTCAAAATGTGATTTCTGCTCTTCAAACATAATCGGCCCCTTTTTTGACTAGTCTACAAACGTCTAATTCAACCCACAAGCCGAATGCTCTGGTACTATTTCTTACCTGATCAAAAGCAAAGACATCATGTGAGCAACAACAGGATCGGTATTGACCTCGGCGGTACAAAGATTGAAGCCATCATCATGAACGGTGAGGGTGAAATTACCCATCGGCTTCGGGTTGATACGCCAAAACAGGATTACGAACAGGCCCTCAGCACGATCAAACAACTTGTGCTGAATATTGAGCAGGAAGCTGGCATTGCAACGACTCTGCCAATTGGGCTTGGCACCCCGGGAGCGATTTCCTTCAAAACAGGTTTAATGAAAAACTGCAACAGTACCTGCCTGAATGGAAAACCGCTGCGTCAGGACCTGGAGGCGTTCTTGGCCCGACCAGTCCGCATTGCCAACGATGCCGACTGCTTCACGCTGTCGGAGGCCATTGACGGTGCAGCCATGGATGCCGACGTCGTGTTCGGCGTCATTCTTGGTACAGGTGTCGGTGGAGGCATTTGTATTCATGGGCAGCTGGTTCAGGGCGTCAATGCCATAGCCGGTGAATGGGGGCACAATCCAGTGGCGCTGAGCGAACTTGCAGACATAGAGGAAATGTGGGCTCAGCTACCCCATAAACAGTCCAGACGATGCTATTGCGGCCGTAAAAATTGCGTCGAAGCCTGGTTGGCAGGCCCTGCCTTTGAACTTAGTTATGAAACCCTGGCAGGCCAAAAAAGGCACGCTGCTGACATCGTAGAACTCGCACAGCGCAATGATTCTTGCGCCGCGTTAGTCCTGGACAGCTACCACAAAATGCTGGCAATGGCACTGTCAAACGTCATCAATATACTCGATCCCGAAGTCATCGTATTGGGTGGTGGCATGTCCAATACCACCAGCCTCTATACTGAGGTGCCAAAAAACCTGGCTACTTACGTCTTCTCCGACCGGGTGGATACCAAAATCGTCAAAGCAAGACACGGTGACTCGAGCGGTGTTCGCGGGGCAGCCTGGCTCTGGCAGCAGCGACGCTAAGGCTATGGTCCTTCTTTGTACCAGGGAACGCTGATCAACTACTCGGAAATCGGAGCCTGGCTGGGCTGGGCTATAAAACGGATAATCCAACTGCCTACCAGATCGCCATCGAGTCCCCCGCCGAGCGAAGCGATACCAGCCTGGAAGGTTTTCTCGCCAAGTATCTCTTCGCGCATTTCCATCAGGTCCCGGGCATAAGCCCTGGTGAATTCCGGATGTCCCTGGAAGGTGAGAATGTGGTCATCAATCCTGAACATGGCATTGGGGCAGAACTCACTGGTAGCCAGCAATTCCGCACCATCGGGTAACTCAGTAACCTGGTCCTTGTGGCTCACCAGGAGTCCAAATTCATCGAGATCAGGACTCATGAAGTCCAGTTTATTTACGATTTGACACTGGTGAATACCTACCTCCCAACCTTCCCTGGCAGGTTCGGTTCGGCCACCCAGCGCGTGTGCAACCATCTGATGACCGAAGCAAATCCCAACTACTTTCTTCTGATTCTCATGGAGTCGACGGACAAAATCGATAAGAGCTTTAATCCAGGGTTCATCATCGTAGACACTTTTCTTACTACCTGTGATGACATAACCATCACATTCATCCAGGTCTTCAGGATAAACACCGCGTTCAACATCGTAAATTCTAAATTCGATATCTGGGCCTATGCTCAATATTCTTATAAACATCTCCGGATAGTTGCCGTGTTCCTCCTGAAATTGCGGCAACACCGAATCCGCCTGTAAGACACCGACTATCATCTTTGTCCCTTATTCATCGGTTCTATTCAACGTAAGCCGCCAAACGCTTCATCTAGTACATTCAACCCGCACAATGTATGCAAGACACCCACTTTTTCAATGGCTTCAAACAGCAAGCCAAAGCGGATCGAATTGCACATGTCCTCGTGTAGGGTCATTTGTACGTTACCACTCAAGATAGACGCGAAATCCATAGTATTGTTGATCGGGACCAACCGATCAAATTCAGAATGATATAGGTTGATGGAGACCGACTCATCGTTGAACACCTGTTGCGCTCAGCGCATTAACCTTTGAGCCGCAAGGTTAGATAAGTTCGAAATACCTGCGTAATTGCCAGTCATTAACATTTCTCTCGTACTCGCGGACTTCCCAATTGCGGCTGGTAAGGTAGTGATCAACGAAGGCGTCACCCAAAATCTCCCGGGCTTCGGTTGACGCTGCGAGGTTATGCGTTGAGTCCCGTAGATTGCCCGGTAACTGCAATTCTTCCGGCAGTTCATCCTGGATGTCGTAGGCATTACCGGTGACCGGTGGCCCAAGGGGAAGTTTGTCCCGGATGCCCAGCAGACCTGCACCCAGGGTTGCCGCCGCTACCAGGTAGGGATTGGCATCAGCGGAGCCGACCCGGAATTCGACCCGCTGTGACTTGGCGGACCCGGGGATGATTCGTAATGCCACCGTCCTGTTTTCAACTCCCCAGGTAGAAGCCGTGGGTGCCCAGGCGCCCTTGACCAATCTTGTATAACTGTTAATTGTCGGTGATGTGAGCGCCAGGAACGGTTTCATGTATTGCTGCTGCCCCGCAACGTAATGTTGCATAGTCTCGCTCATGCCGTGCTCATTCGCCTTGTCATGAAAAGCTGTTTCTCCACCGTTTAGATTCCATAGGGACTGATGGCAGTGACCACTTTGGCCAGGATAATCCATGGACCACTTGGCCATAAATGTCGCGATCATGCCGCGTTTCTGGAAAAATCCTTTGGCAAATGTCTTGAATAGCGCCGCCTTATCGGCTGCCTGCAGGCAATCATCAACGGCAATGGCAGCTTCCCAAACGCCGGGACCCGTTTCGCAGTGCAGTGCTTCCAGTGCAAAGTCATGGACTATGCAATAGTCCATAAATTCGTTGAACAAATCCGACAACACCTGGGTACGCAGGATTGAATAGCCAAAATTACCTGGAGACAGAGGCACTAGATCCCGGTAATTCTTCTCCCTGATGGTGTGCGGCGTTTCATTAAAGATAAAAAACTCATATTCAAACGCCATGCTCGACGTGAACCCCATGGACTCTGCCATCAGTAGCACCTGTTTCAGACGGCTCCTGGGGCAGATAGGATGCAGGGACTTTTGATCCTCCTGTACAAACTCGCCGATAAAAAACGGGGTGTTGTTTTCTTCCTTGAGCCTTCTCTCTGTCGTTAGATCCAACCTGAACAGCGCGTCAGGAAAAGCGGTGTGCCAACCGGTAAACGTGGCATCGTCATACAACTGGTCATCCATATCCCAGCCGAACACACAATCACAAAAACCTGAGGTGGACGCGGCAATGGATTCAAACTTGTCGAGGCTAATGTACTTACCCCTGATGACACCATCTATGTCTGTGACCCCCAGCTTTATCTGCTGAATCCCTTCTTCACTGTAATCGGCTATTAATTCCTCAGCGATGCTGCTCATATCCATCTTCTCTCCACCTACCTCGGCACCCGAATGTTTTCTACCATGTTTTGCACATCAGCGGGAGGGGGCGGCGTAAATCGACTGACTACAAGGGAAACCATGAAGTTCAAAATCATACCCAGGGTACCGATACCTTCCGGTGAAATACCAAACCACCAATTCGCGGCGTTGTTCGCCTGGGGACTGACGAACTTGAAGTAGACGATATAGGAAAAAGTAAAGGTAAGGCCGACGATCATGCCGGAGATGGCACCTTCCCTGTTCATACGTCTGGAAAATATCCCCAGCAGGATGACCGGGAAGAAACTGGCTGCTGCGAGGCCAAAAGCAAACGCCACGACCTCGGCCACGAATCCCAGTGGATAGATGCCAAACAACCCGGCAATTGCCACTGCAAACGCCGCTGCTATTCGGGCGAACAGCAGTTCCTGGCGTTCATTGATCTGCGGCATAAAGGTTTTCTTGAGCAGGTCATGGGACACGGCAGTTGAAATCACGAGAAGTAGTCCTGCTGCCGTGGACAAAGCTGCTGCCAGCCCTCCTGCCGCAACCAGGGCGACAACCCAGTTGGGGAGTTGTGCGATCTCGGGATGTGCCAGGACGATGATGTCCCGGTCGATATAGAGTTCATTGGCACTCGATGATGCCTTGTTAGCAAGCTGCCTTTCCCCGCTCGACCCCCTTGACTCTAAATATTCCGGTTTCACTGGAATCAGCGCGTCGCCACCCCGGTACTGCACTTTGCCATCCCCGTTTTTGTCAAGCCAGGCGATTAAACCCGAATCTTCCCATTTACTGAACCAGTCAGGGGCTCCCTTGTAGGACATGCCTTCAACGTTATTAATGATATTGATGCGCGCAAACGCCGCTACCGCCGGTGCGGTGGTATATAAAAGCGCAATAAAGACCAGTGCGTAACCGGCAGAAATCCGCGCATCGCGAACTCTCGGCACGGTAAAGAAGCGAACGATGACATGGGGTAATCCGGCCGTGCCTGCCATTAATGCGGCTGTAATAAAAAACATATCTACTGTGGACTTGTTACCCGCGGTAAAGGCCGCCATCCCCAGTTCCGTGGTCAGGCCATCCAGCCTGTCCAGCAGGTAAACGCCCGATCCATCATTCATGGTGGAGCCAAATCCAAGCATGGGCAGCGGATTGCCTGTTAACATCAGCGAGATGTAGATAGCGGGGACCAGATAGGCGAAAATTAATACGCAATACTGCGCCACCTGCGTGTAGGTAATGCCTTTCATGCCACCGAGGACCGCATAGAAAAACACAATAGCCATGCCCACCAACACTCCGATATTGATGTCCACTTCGAGGAACCGGGAAAAAACAATACCAACGCCGCGCATCTGGCCTGCGACATAGGTAAAGGAGATAAAGATGACACAAACCACAGCAACCAGCCTGGCAGTCTGCGAGTAGTAACGATCACCGACAAAATCAGGCACGGTGTATTTAGAAAATTTCCGCAGGTAGGGCGCTAGTAAAAGTGCAAGCAGGACATATCCGCCGGTCCAACCCATAAGGTAACGGGCGCCATCGGCACCTTCGAATGCGATGATGCCTGCCATGGAGAGAAACGATGCGGCTGACATCCAGTCTGCGGCGGTGGCGGCACCGTTAGCCAATGGACTAACGTGGGATCCGGCAACATAAAACTCATTGGTGGAGGCAGAACGGCACCAAATCGCGATGCCTATATATAGCCCGAAAGAAAGCCCGATGAACAGGTAGGTCAACACTTGTAAGCTCATACCTTATTCTTCCTCTTCGACGCCATACTTTCGGTCCAGCTTGTTCATTCGCCACACATAAACAAAGATAAGCACCACAAAAGTATAGATAGCGCCCTGCTGAGAAAACCAGAAACCCAGTTTGTAGCCAAAAAAGCGAAACTGGTTAAGATAATCGACGATCAGGATTCCACAGATAAAGGAAACGAAAAACCATACGGCAAGCAGAATTGACATTAAAGTGATGTTGGCTCGCCAATAATCATTGTTATTTTTAGACATGCTCCCCACCCATAAATACGGTATAAACAAGACTCCCAGCCTCTTTCCATCTGTCTGTGGATAAGTCTGGGGGTAAATAGCTAACAACTATTTGGAACGGCTAGTGTACACCCTGTTGCCCGGGTTTCGTTTCCTGCAATAACCTACAAGATCTTTTCAAATCAGGCACTTATAGTTCCAACGTAACAATCTGCTTGATAAAGCTTCTATACAGGGAATATTAGAGTCAAATTCGCCGGGGTTGTGAATAAATGACCCGATTCATAATGTGCTGCACCAATCCTGATACTCTGGGTTGCACGCGAGCACCAAATTTCCGCGTACAAAATAGCAATACCATTGGTCCAAAAATCTGTCAGTTACGAGCAGGTGCTTTCAGGACTTTTCTGTCGCCTACCGGAGCTAACGCTGGCATTTCCACCAGGTTCTGCGGTAGTGACTTACTCACCTTGGCGCCTAGTTCACGCATTCCCTCTGCCCTTCGTACGAGGTTGCCTTTGCCCGAGGTCAACTTGTTGTGGGCATCGCGATAAGCCGCCTGGGTCGATTCAATTCGAGCGCCAATGTTCTCCAGATCAGAGACGAAGTTAACGAATTTGTCATACAAGGCACCGGCTCTGCTGGCAATTTCCTGTGCATTTTTATTCTGTTGTTCATAACGCCAGATATTCTGGATAGTGCGCAAGGTCGCCAGCAATGTAGAAGGTGCAACCATAACAATGTTCTTGTCAAATGCGTCGGAAAACAAATCATTGCTCGTTTGTACCGCCAGTGAGAAGGCTGCCTCAATGGGAACAAACAGCAGGACGAAATCCAGCGTCCTCAAACCATCAAGGTTGTGGTAGTCCTTGGCACCTAACTGCTTGATATGCGAGCGCAGCGACTGGATATGTAATTTCAATGATTCGGCGCGTTCGATATCGTCTTCGGCGGAGCAGTATCTCTCGTAAGCATTCAGCGAGACTTTGGAATCAATGACAACATCTCTTCCTTCAGGCAGGTGCACCACAACATCAGGCTGCAACCTGCGACCTTCTTCATTTTTCATGGACACCTGGATTTCGTACTCGCGACCACGTTCAAGACCGGATTTCTCGAGTACCCGTTCCAGGATTATTTCACCCCAGGTTCCCTGGGTTTTGTTTTCTCCCTTGAGCGCATTGGTGAGATTAATCGCATCTTTGCTGATACGCGCGTTCAGGTCCTGCAAGTTTCGGATTTCCCTGGTGAGTGAATACCGCTCTTTGCTTTCCTCGTTGTAGGCTGTCTCCACTCGTTTTTCAAATTCCTTGATACGATCGCTCAATGGCGACAAAAGGTTGCCCAGTTGTTCCTTGCTTTCCGCCTTGAACAGCTGTTGTTTGGATTCAAATATTTCGTTGGCAATATTTTTAAACTCGGTGTTCATTCGCTCTTTTGCCTCATCCAGCAGGGCTAGCTTTTCCTTATTCTGATTCTGTTGTTCCGCCAGGGAAGTCTTCAAGGAAGCCTCCGAGACCAACGCTGTCTGGAGGTTTTCTTCTGTTTTCGCCATGTGTTGCCGGGTTTCCTGCAGCCTGAAATTCAAGTTTTCAATTTCACGGATGCGGGTTTCAAGGTGGGTATCGGCTACTGCGGACGTCACCCGGGACACGTTTTCATGGACATCCATGCGCCTTTTCATCACGAGATAGACGATGGTTCCGGCGAACAGCGAACCGAAAAAAAGTCCAAAGGATATGGAAAACATAGTGATAAGCATCATCGATCCTTTCAAGAACTGACCCCATCAGTTTATCACGGCTGCTGTAAATTTATACAGGAATATAGGTTGATTTAAAAAGGGGTTAGTACTCCAACTAGTGCAGGAAAGTGAACATCTTGCGGCGGTAGGCAGTAGCTAATTCATCACCTTTGCCAAGAAGCTCAAATATCTTAATCATTGTTTTCCGCGCCAGCTGTTCCTGCCACTCCCGATCCTTTTGCAGGATGTTGAGAAGTTGTTCCAGCGCCTGTTCAATCTGGTCATCTGCAACCAGCCGTGTGGCAAGATCAAATCTCAGTTGGAAGTTTTCGCTATCGGCTTCCAGCTTCGACGTAAGTTCGGAAACAGGATCAAGGGATGCAGCAGCATCAAGGAACTCGAGTCGGTTCTCGGGTTTGCTGATGCCTTCACAATCCGCCGGTAATGCTGCAAGAATTTGCTTAGCTTCATCTGCCCTGCCCTCCATGATTAGTAAGTCACAAAGCTCGGTATGCATGGCGTAGTTTTTGGGTTCTTCCGCGATAACCTGCTGCAGCATCTCTATGGCACTGCTACGATTCCCATCCGCCAGGAAAACGTTCAACTGCTCACGGATCCGCTCCACCGGACTCATGGTGACCCGGTCCAGCACCTGGCGTAGCTGCGATTCTTCGATCGGACCTTCCAGGTTTTCTACCATCTGGCCCTGGAATATGATTTTTATCGTGGGGAGTGTTCGTACACCCAGTTGCTGCACTAATTGCTGGTTTTGTTGGATATCCACCCTGGCAAGCAAAAACTTACCCTGGTATTCATCCGCAAGGCGACGCAACACCGGCGCCAATTGCTGGCTGGGTTCAGCATCTGCATAGAATTCCAGCAACACCGGAATCTGCTTGGATTTTTCAGCAACCTCGGCCTGGAAATTCTCCATGGATACTTCAATTACATGACTTGCAGCGTTCATTTCTCGCGGCTTTCCTCAATGTGCCTGGCAAAGCCGCGTAGCCTACCGGTTTATCTGAATTATTTCATCCACACTTTTTGATAGGCGAAGGCGCAACTACCGGAAGGAACTAACGAGAAGTAACCAACAAGAAGGGCAACCTGCTTTTAAATAGGAAGGGCTAGCAGGTGCAGACCATCGCGTCGAAGCGCTGTGGCGATAACCTTGGGTGACTGCCAGGGGCTCTGCTTACCACGGTAGAGTATTTTGTTACCTTTACTCAATAACCAGGTGTCGGTGGATCGGATATGCCTGATTTTCATGGGCTGTTCTCTATGAATAATTGCGAGATCCTTCGCCTGGGCTCAGGATGACTATTGCGAGTCCCTCCGTCTACGACTCAGGACAAGGACTGTATTATTATACAGTACTGTACATTAATATAGTACTATTTACAAGCATCCTTCATCCCACCTCTATCCAGGTCAGTCCTTCCAGCTGATCCGCTATGTAGGTATCTCCGGACCAGTCCCGTAGTGCAGGTTCCAGGGCATTGCTGGCGAGCTCCGGCAGGTTGTTCTTCTCACTGATGTGGGATATCACCAGATGCTGCAATCGCCCCAGGTCCACTTTTTCAACCAACTTCGCTGCCTGCTCATTGCTCAGGTGCCCGTGCATCCCACCGACTCGCATTTTCAGAGGATATGGATAAGGCCCGTCCGCCAGCATCCCCGGATCGTGGTTAAACTCAAGTAACAACGCATCACAACTCTGGTACTGCAGTTCGACATAGGGAGTTATATGGCCCAGGTCCGTCAACACACCGACCTTGATACCTCCGGACGATAAAACAAACTGGCAAGGTTCCTTGGCATCATGGGGTACAGGCACCGGTTCAATACCGATTCCGCCAATCCTGAAATTTCGATGGCAATTTATCTTATGGAGGGAAGGAAAGGCTCCCTGGCGTTTGGGGTTGTAGGTTCCCGGGGTCATATAGACCGGAGTTGAAAATTTCCGGGCAAATGGTGCCACACCATTGATGTGATCGGCATGTTCGTGAGTCACGATGATGGCATCAATATCATCCGGAGAGCGACCGAGACGACTCAGTCTTCTTAACGTTTCTTTCAGTGTAAAACCCAGGTCAACGAGAATGCAGGTATTTTCATCTTCTACGAGAGTTCCGTTACCGCGGCTACCACTGCCAAGGGAAGCGACACGCAACTAAGGGCGCCTCTGATCAACTACTTGATGTTTCTGGCCTTCAGAGCAGTCGTAGGTCAAGCGGAACGCCGCCCGGACTTCTTCCTGCCGTAATGTGCCGACATCGCAAAGGGAGTGGTGCGGCATTCCGACAACGCCGATATACGGCTGCTCTGAAGGCCCCTTCGGGCGCGACCCGAAGCGCACATCTGCCGCGTTGCAACCCTTATTAAGGACTAGGGCCATTAACTGCGGATTGCGTCGGGGTGCCGCATCACTTGCAACTGCACGCTTCAGGTCACGCAGAGATATTGAGTAG
>JAPUGI010000219.1 GCA_027292925.1 Gammaproteobacteria bacterium | reverse complement strand
TCGTGTTTTACCCTCACGATGTGACAGGGTGCAGAATGATTTCTTTCCTGCCTTGAATGCGGGGTGGCCGAATTGCTTGTCTTCGATAACTTCGGGTAAATTAGAGCAAAGAGAGCGAAGCTTGTTTAAGATCCCCTGATTCTTTTTTGACTTTAAGGGGTTGATGTCTTCCAGTGCCATCTTTGTCGTCGGGGGTTTTACCGTTACCGGCGCGACGCTATTGGCAAGAGAGGCTGGTGCCACACGGATGTAGGCTTCCCATGTTAGTTTTGACACTCGATCCCATGACAGGTCCTTGTTTAATTCGACACCGACCCAGCCCTTCGGTCCAACATAGGGTGGTACAAAAAAATAGTTCGGCGCCGATTTAACCAGCATCTGCTGGCTTTCCCTGGACATGTTTAATAAAAGTGCAACCTTCTCATCCCCGTGATGGTTGAGGGAATAGGTAGCGAATCCTTTACCCGCAACTTTAAAATTTGGAAAACCGTGGGAAATGGTTTCTTCCGTTTCCGGCATTCCCAGACAGATTTCACGGACGACATCGTAGATTGTGGTCATATATTTTGTTCCGCAATTACCTTGTAAAAATATTCCGTTGGGTCAGTATAGATATAACTATACACATCAACGGCGAACAATAATGCAGACAACCATACTGGGGCGTACGGGCCTGGAAGTCAGCGTCGTTGGTCTGGGTTGCGGCGGCCACAGCCGCCTGGGTATGACCCATGGTAAAGATGAGAAGCATGCGACTCGCATTGTTGAATATGCCCTGGATCAGGGTATTACCTTTATTGATACGGCAAGGGCCTATCGCACTGAAAGTGCAGTGGGCCATGCAATCAAAGGAAAACGAGACAGGGTAACAATTTCCACCAAATCGCTGGTTGCCGGGAGAGGCGATCTGCTTTCAGGGGCAGAAATCGTCGAGTCACTTGAAAAAAGCCTGGCCAGGTTACAGACAGATTACATTGATGTCTTCAATCTGCACGGCGTGACGGCGCCGCAGTACCCACGCTGTGTGAATGAGCTTCTGCCTGTGCTGGATAAGCAAAAAGAAGCTGGCAAGATCCGATTTCTCGGCATCACAGAAACCTTTGTCCGGGATCCATCACACAAGATGTTGCAACTTGCGCTCCCCGATGATTATTTCGATGTTGTGATGGTGGGTTTTAACCTGCTGAACCCGGGTGCCCGTCATACGGTGTTTCCACTGACGATCAAAAATAATGTGGCAACTCAAATTATGTTTGCGGTAAGACGGGCACTGAGCCAGCCGGATGCCCTGGCTGAAGTGGTTAAACAGCTGGTTGAGTCTGGTGAACTTGAAGCAGCGCTTCTTGATGGACCGGCACCACTTGGTTTCCTGGAAAATCATGACGACGTTGCGTCCATCGTTCAGGCGGCATATCGCTTTTGCAGGCATGAGCCGGGTGCGACGGTGGTGCTAACAGGCACGGGGAGTGAGGATCATCTGCGAGAGAATATCGAGTCCGTCCTGACAGAACCATTACCCGGGGAAGTCATGCATAAATTAAATGAGCTCTTTGGATCGGTGGATTCCATATCCGGGAATTAGCCCGTACTGCGCATCCCGGCGGCAATTCCAGCAATAGTAACCAGCAGCGCCTTCTTGACGTTTTCATTGTGCTCGCCGTCTCCATGGCGGTGCCTGGATATCAATTCAATCTGCAGGAAGTGTAGCGGATCCGTATAAGGATGCCTCAATTCCAGCGTTCGTTTGATTTCTGGTAATTTTTCCAGAAGTTCGTCCTGGCCCTTAATCTTGTTAACGGACGCAGTAAGTTTTGTCAGTTGCTCGCGGAATTTGTCTCCCATTGCTTTCAAGTCAGGGGAAACCAGGACATTGTCGTATCGTTCCGAAATTTCTATGTCTGCTTTGGCCAGTACCATCTCCAGCATGTCCAGCTGGGATTGGAAAAAAGGCCATTCCCTGATCATTTCTTTTATTACAAACCATTCTTTGCCGGACAGATCACTGGAAAAGGCGGCGTCTGTACCTAGCCATGCCGGGATCATTAATCGTTTTTGCGTCCAGGCGAAAACCCACGGAATGGCCCTTAGATCGTTCAGGAAGCTGGTAGCACCGGCATTAGAACGACGATTATTTGGGTCATCGCTTCGTCGCGCCGGGCGACTTCCTAGAGCCAGGAGTGCCAATTCCCGTTCAGGAGTGCCCTCGACAAAATATTCGACAAAGTTTGGATCCTGAACTGTTTTCCGATAACTCCTGCAGGCAATATCAGAAAGTCGATCCATCAGGGATCGCCAGTTTTCCATAGGTTCTGGCGGTGGTAGCAGACTGGCTTCAATCGTTGCGCTTAGAATAAGGTCCAGGTTGTTCAAGGCCAGCGGCGCTGATCCGTATTTGAATCGAATCATTTCACCCTGTTCCGTAACCCGGGTACTGCTATTAACGGATCCGGGTGGTTGTGAAAGGACCGCTTGTCGCGGTGGCGTACCACCGCGTCCAGCCGCGCCGCCACGGCCGTGAAATAGTGTCAGGTCAACATGATACTTGTTAGCGACAAGGACGAGTTCTTCCTGTGCCCCGTATTGTGCCCAGGCTGCAGCCATCTGTCCTGCATCTTTGGCTGAGTCAGAATAGCCGATCATGACCTGTTGGTACCCCTCAACATAATTTGTGTACCACTCGGTCCGTAACAGGCGCTCCAGCGTCCAGGCTGCATTTTCAAGATCCTCAAGCGTTTCAAATAGAGGCACCACGGGTAGTTTTCGTTCCAGCCCACACTTTTGAAGTAACAGCACCACGGCGAGAACATCGGAAGGATTTTTCGCCATGGAAATGATGTAGCTGGAAATTCCCTCGGCATTACCCTCTGCAATCAGCCTAAAGGTTTTTAGTACTTCACTGGCGTTTCCCTGGGGCTCCCAACCTTCCGGAATGAGTGGCCGTTTCGTATTAAGTTCCTGTAGCAAAAAATCATTGCGAGCCTTCTCGGACCACTCCCTGTAACTGCCAATTTCGAGAAATCGCGTCAGCTCGTCGAGAAGATCAATATGCCTGTCCGCGTTTTGCCGAATATCCAAATCAACAAGTGTGACGCCGAAAGTGGATACGCGAATAAGCGTCTGTTTCAGAAGTCCGTCTGCAATGATACCCATGCCACAGCTTTTGAGGGATTCGTAACAGGCATGTAATGGCGCATAAAGGTCGTCCCGATACAAAATCAGATTCTCGTTTGGAGGATCACTGCCTTCGGCCCAGAGTCTGGTAGCAGTAAGTTTCGCACGTAGATCTCTCAGGACAACCTTGTATGGCTCGTCCGATGCTTCCGCGTACCGCAGCCTGAAGTCTTCGGTACACTGAGACATGGAAAGTTGAGCCCTTAATTCTTCAATATCTCTCAGATAAAGATCTGCTGCCATCCAGCGGGCAAGACGTAGGACATCTGCTGTCACTTCAGCGGTAACATTTGGATTACCATCACGGTCACCTCCCATCCATGACGAGACTTTCACCGGGGCAATGTCGAGTGTCATGGATTGACCGGTGTGCTGTTGCAGCAAACTGTCCAGCCCTTCCCACAGTTTAGGAATAGCAGTCCAGAATGAGTGTTCGATCCACGCATATCCCCATATTGCTTCTTCCCGTGGTGTCGGCCTTTCTGTTGGGATCTCGTCGGTATACCAGACTTCGGCGATGAGGCGTTCCAGTTCTGTTTGTTCACTCTGTCGCAGGGGTTCATTTTCGTTTACGTTGGAAAGAACACGGGCAATCCGACCGTATTTCTGGATGAGTGTCCTGCGAGTTATTTCCGTTGGGTGCGCGGTCAATACCAGGTCACAGCGCATCTTTTTAATCGTTTCGGCAATTTTTGATTTTTCGATCCCTTTGCTTTGCAGCTTGGCAAAAAGGTCCGCCAGGTTAGAAGTTTCGGGAAATCGCATGTCCTCGATTTCCCCGGCCTCGGCCTGTTCGGCGATGTTATACAGGTTCAGGAATTGATTGAAAGCACGGGCGATGGAAATGAGGTAGTCGTCATCAAGTTGCGCCAGTACTTGTTGCAGCTTCTGCGGGTCAACATTTTCATTCTGACGGCGGCTTTTAGCTAACAGGCGAATTTCTTCTTCCTTATTGAGAAATTCCTCACCATGTTGCTGCACCATGGTTTGACCCAGCAGGTTCCCGAGTAGACGGACCCTGTGCCATAGTTGCGTGGAAACTAGCTCACCCATATCACCTTCCGGGTTGAATGACTGTCAATACAGTAAATCATACAATTGGTGCTTACAATAAGGTAAAACGGAGCAGACATGACTGATTTCGATATGCGAGACAAGGTAGTGCTGATCACCGGTGGAAGCCGTGGTCTCGGCAGAGCAATGTCGTTGGGTTTTGCTGAAAAGGGGGCGAATATCGCTATCGTCAGTCGAAAAATTGAATCCTGCGAGGAGACTGCGAAGGAGGTGGAAGCGCTGGGAGTTAAGGCTTTTCCCTATGCCGCACACGTCGGTAAATGGGATGATCTGGATGATATGATAGAAGCAGTTTATAACGAGTTTGGCAAAGTCGATGTGCTGATAAACAATGCTGGTATGTCGCCTCTGTACCCGGCACTGGATGAAGTGAGTGAAGAATTATTTGATAAAGTGATCGGCGTAAACCTAAAAGGGCCGTTTCGCCTCAGTGCTAATGTTGCAAAACGCATGTCGGAGTCTGGCGGTGGATGCATTATCAACATTAGTAGTACAGCGTCTGTTAGTGCCAGTCCAAATTCGGAACCTTATGGGGCAGCCAAGGCCGGGTTGAATGCTATAACCAGGTCTTTTGCTTCTGCTTACGGTCCATTGGTGCGTGTGAATTGTATTATGGCTGGTCCCTTTCTAACTGACATCAGCAAAGCCTGGGATATGGAAGCTTTTAATGCCCGGGCAGCGGCTAGCTTCCCGTTGAAGCGAGCCGGGCAGCCTAATGAAATTGTTGGTGCTGCATTGTACCTGGCAAGTGAAACGGCCAGTTTTACAACTGGCGCGATTCTGGCTGTGGATGGGGGGGCACACTAGGGGTGTCGCTTCATGAAGTGAAACACACCCTCCGGCAGCAATTTGGCGTAGCCAAGTTGCGAGAGGGCCGATACGTTAGGACCTTCGAATAACAAAGACAAA